>JAPOOT010000484.1 GCA_026713285.1 Gemmatimonadota bacterium
GGATCACGTCTCCCCGCGACCGCGATGTCGTCCACGCCGAAGAAGAACCGACGGAAGGTGAACCCGCGTGAGACTACTGGGAATCGATATCGGTGGATCGGGTATTAAAGGCGCGCCGGTCTGTCTGGAATCCGGGAAACTGGAGACGGAACGGTTCAGGATCGCGACCCCCAAACCGGCCACCCCCGATAAAGTCATCAAGACCGCGGCGGAAATCGTCCGGCACTTCGACCTCGAAGGACCCGTGGGTTTCGGCTTTCCCGCGGTGATCAAGAACGGCACGGTAATGACCGCGGCGAACATCGACTCGTCCTGGATCGGCGTGAACGCCGCCGAACGCATGGCGGAGGCAACGGGCCGTCCGGTCGTTCTCGTGAACGACGCCGATGCGGCGGGTATGGCGGAAATGCGCTACGGCTCGGGCAGGGGCAGGGACGGCGTAGTGGTCATCGCGACCCTCGGAACCGGTATCGGAACCTCCCTGTTTGTCGACGGCAAGCTCGTGCCCAGCACGGAATTCGGCCACATCGAGATGAAAGGACACGTGGCGGAGAAATACGCCGCCGACAGCGTGCGGAAGGAGAAGAGGCTGGGCTGGCGGGCATGGGGCAGACGCGTAAACGATTACCTCTGCAAACTGAACGAGCTGATCCGTCCGGACCTGATCATCGTGGGCGGCGGCGCCAGCAACAAGTACGAAAAGTTTTTCCCGTGCTTCACCGTGGATACCGAGGTCGTACCCGCCCGGCTGAGGAACCAGGCCGGGATCATCGGGGCGGCCCTGGCCGCGCAGACTGCCGCGTGACCCGCGAGAACGACGAAAGCGCCGTACATGTCCATTCTCACCAAGTCGAAACTGTTTCCCCTGCTGCCCGACGGCGTCCGCGGACGCGTGACCGAGAACCACCGGCTTTCCCCGTCCCGCCGCCTGAAGAGCAGGAAACAGGCCGGAGAGTTCATCCTGGAACGGTGTTTCGTTTCGGTATACTCCGGCACCGAACTTCCCAGTATCCAGGAAGCCATTGACGGCAGTGCCGACCGTTCCGGTCACGGGGACCGGATAAGCACGGGACAAGGCATCGCCAGCATCTGGATGGGCGACCTGACAGAAGCCGTACCCTGCCTTGTCGGCACGTTCGTGAAGCGAAAACCCACGCTGGTGGCCCGGAAGCACTGGGCGGCGCTGCTGGCCATGGAACGGGAGGGTTTCCAGGGCGCCCGGGAAAGCAACCGGATATCCCCGGCGGCATACCACCTGGCCGACTGCATCGAGCGAGACGGCCCGGCCACGGGTCAGACCCTCCGCGATCGACTCGCCGAATCCCTTCCCATGGACAGGCGGACATTCCGCAGGGCTTTGCTGGAGCTCGAGAAACTGTGGTTGATCGTTCCCGGACGGATCGAAAGGAGCATGCACGACGCGGCTTCATGCGTATGGGAGTTGACGAAGCGATGGGTGCCCGCCGAAACGGCGAGGGAAGCCGTGTCCATGACCCGCCGTCACGCCATGCGCAGCCTGCTCCTGGGCGCCGTGGATTCCGCGGGGGCCGTCGACGAGAAGGCGGTCTACCGCTGGTTCGGCTGGCCCCGGTCCATGACGGGCGTCCTCTTGCAGGAAGCCCTGTCAGCGGAAGCGTGCTACCGGATAGACGGCCCCAATCCCGTGATCATTTCGAGCGACCTGGCCGAAATCTGGCCGGTAGCCTAGCACGGCCGATCAGACCGGCGGCGGTACTTCCGTCCGAGTTGCGGGGGAACGCCCGTCCGATCGGCGGCGGTACTTCCGTCCGACCTACGGAGGAACTTACGTCCGACCAACCGCGCATCCCCACGGCCAACCTGTGCGCCGAAGCCCATCCGTAAGGAACCCGTCCCGATATGCGCTTATACCACGATGACGACCAGGCCCGGCTCTGGCTGGGCGACGCGCGCAGGATGGACCCGATCCCCGACGGGTGCGCCAGCCTGGTGCTGACCTGTCCGCCCTGGTGGGACGGCGGCGACTACGGCCACCCGGACCAGATCGGCTTCGGCCAGACCTATTCTGGATTTCTGGCCTCCCTCTCCGAGGTCTGGGCGCATTGTCGACGGTGCCTGATGCCCGGCAGGGCGATGATCGTCTGGATCGCCGATCTGCTCTGGCGGGAAGAACCGGTCGCGCTTGTGGCGGACGCGCACCGCGGTCTCCAGGAGGCGGGATTTCTATACGAGGCGACCTGGTACTGGTTCGATCCGCGGAAGGAAACGAGGAAGGAAGAGGCGGATGCCCGCGTGCCGCTGGGATGCCGGCCCAAGACGCACGCCGAGACCATCCTGGTCTACCGTAAGCCGGGCGCCGCCGAAGCGCCCGCGCCCGGCGTCATGCAAAAAAGCCGCGTACCCGTGAAAGAATGGAGGGCGGGCCGCCAGGCCGTGTGGACGCCCGACGAGAACCTGGATCCCCCCTACCAACGCCTGATTCGCCTCTGGTCATACGCGGGTGAAACGGTCCTGGATCCCTTTGCCGGGCAGGGCATGATCGCGCTGGCGGCGCGTGCGCTCGAACGCCGCAGCATTTCCGTGGAACTGAATCCCGATTCCTGCCGGCAGATCGTCTCGCTCCTCGCGGAGCCTCACATGCCGCGTTCGTCCAGCAGCCGCCGCAGGTAGGCGACGGCCTTCGGTACCGCCGTCTCCTCGGCCTCGACGTCCTGCCCTTCGTAAACGACCGACATCCAGCCATTGAAACCGACGTGTTTCAGGATCCCGAGAATGCGTGGATAGTCCAGCCACGCTTCCTCGCCGGACTGGACGCGGTAGAACTTCGCCCGGACGTGCGCGGCGTGGGGCGCGCTTTTCTCCATGCTTCCGTAGAAATCGTATGCGGGATCGGGATTGCCTCTCGCTCCCGATGCGCCCGGTGACCCCGCGTACTGGCCCGTGTCCAGTATATGAGTGAAGGAAGGGTGGTTCACTTCGGTGAGAATCCGCACGACGTCATCGCCCGTGCGGGTCACGCACCCGTGGTTGTGGTTGTGCAGTCCCACGGCGACACCCCGGGCGGCCCCGTGGGCGACGACCTCCGAAATCGCGTGGATCATGCGGGTCCAGGTGACGTCGGCGGGCGTATCGTCCCGGTCCCACGCGGCGAAGATACGCACCATCGGTACGTGCATTCGCGCGGCCACGTCGATCCAGTGGTTTACCATCCCGATCTCCTCGGCGATCTCACCGGCCGGCTTTCCGAAGTTGTTGCTGATGCCGAGATAGGAGACGGCCAGCCCTCGCTGCAGGCATCGCATGCGCACGTCACCCAGGTACGCGTCGTCTTCCGAAGCCAGCGCCCGGGTATGGATGTCGATCCCGTCGAGTTCCATTTCCCGGGCACGGTCGATGAAGTCAAAAAGGTCCATGCGGCCTTCTGAAATGGCGTGACCATAGCTTAAAGACATGCAACCGAGTTTAATCACTGCGCGTCTTCCTCTCTCCCGCCGGACGGGCCGTCGCCGGACGGGCCGTCGCCGGACGGGCCGTCGCCGGACGGGCTGTCACCGGATCATTGGTCGCCGGACGGGTTTCCGTCCATCGTGCAGGACTGCTCCAGGAAATAGACCATCACATACTCCTCCGCCGTACGCTTGGGGCCGGGCAGGTTTCGGATCCGCCGAGCGTGGGCTTCGAGGTGGCGCTTGACGAAGAACAGGTAAAGCTGGGTGACGAAGTCGGTCGCTGTATGATTGTAGAGATACGTGGGCGACAGGGAAAGGGTGGTATCAACGCCCGGATAGGCCGCCGTTTGATGGCCTTCCGCCATTTCCCTGTTTATCGATTCGAGCTCCTCGGTGGACACGCTGAACAGGAATTCGCGAAAGGCCTGCAACTCCTCCGGCGGACAGGTTCTCCTGGAGAAGTAATCGAGGAACTGGATGTCGCCGCCGGCGCGCATCAGGGCGAAGATCTCGGACACTCCCATGAGGGTGCCCAGTTGCACGGTGGTCTGCCGCCGAGCTTCCCAGGTGGTCTCCAGCACGGGCAGGAAGGCTTCGATGCGCCGGGAAAACCGGTCTTCCCAGAGCAGGGTCAGGGCGGTAGCCGCCTTGGTTCGGACGGCGCGGCCGAGACTGTCGTCGCAGACAATGGCGGTTAATAGCGATTCAATCACCTTATTGTGTATGCTCTGGCTGATCCGGTTGCCGATTGCGTCTTCCACGGTCGTGAAATCTTTCCTGCCGCCCAGCGCCTCCTGGGCGACCTGGTGCAGCAGCCGGAACAGATTGAGTCGCGCCATGACATACACCTGCCCGACCGCGGCACGCATGGGCAGCAGCATGTCGACCGTGAACAGCGTGGCGTTGGAGAGCGCTTCGATCAGGGACGAGGCGTCTCTCCGCTGCTGGCCCAGGGACTGGCTCTGCAGCAGGGAGGGATAGGCGTTCATGACCTTTGCAAGGTCATTCAGCCGGGCGATGGATTCACAGATCGCCTGGTCGAGGTGCGCGGCGTGGGGATTTCTGCTTTCCTTCAGCGAATCGGTGATATCACAGATCAGCCGTTTGTCGTCGTGCGTCAGGACGGGCGTATCGAGGGTGGTTGTGTCCAACGTAGTTTTGTTTACCCCGCGCGCGGGGGGCGCGCTTTGCCTGCTATTCCAAGTAGAATACCTGCTCCAGCGGCACCATGTTCTCGTCGGCGTGCTTGCCGCCGAGGTTCTCGAAGTAGGGCGCCATAAACTCCTGCCATCGCGCGTTGACGTCTTTTTCGGCCATGGTGGCCAGTGCTTTCTCGAAATCCGGTGTCTCGCAATATCCGAAGAGCAGCCCGTCCTCGCGCATGAAAAGCGAGTAGTTGTGCCATCCCGCTTCGCGCAGGGCGTCCAGCATTTCGGGCCAGACCTCCCGGTGGTGCTTCTTGTAGTCTTCGATCATGTCTTCCTTGACCTTCAGGATGAATCCCACCCTTTGCATGGCGATCTCCTTCATGCTTCGCGCATTATGCCTTGTAACTGACTTTTTCTGTCACGCCTTGTACTTGTAACTGACTGTCTCGATGTTCTCGTGGTCCGACCTGCGGGCCCGCTCGAGGGCGTAGGACGAGACCGGGAAATAGTAGTGGGTTTCGGCGTTGAGCGAAATGAACCCCTCGGCGTAGGCGACGTTTCCCGCGCTGCCGAAAGCGCCATCGGAGGTCTCGATGCGTTTCCGCGCGTACGCGCCGCCGTAACCCTGGCTCACGAGGGCGTCAAGCGAAGCCAGTTTCTTGTCGACCACGTCCGTGATATCGATGAAAACGTCGTTGTAATATCCGCCGCGGGCGTCCCACACGTTGCGCGGCAGACTCGCCGCGCCGCATCCCCAGTAAAACACCTGCGCGACCTGGTGGGGCGGACGCCGGTCGCCCGGGTCGACGGCGCCGGCCAGTCCCATGGCGAGCATCACGATGCGGCCGGCCACGGCGTGGGGGTTCCACGTGCCCCCGCCCTCGTCGGGAAAATGGGTGAGGATGATATCCGGCTTCAACTCCCGCAGCAGGCGGGCGAGTTGGCGTACGATCGGCTTCTCGGGCAGCAGTACCGCGTCGTCGGCGCCCAGGAAATAGACGTCTTCCACGCCGAGGGCGCGGCAGGCCGAGCGCGCTTCTTCCGCCTTCACGTCGGACCGTTCCGCCATCATCTGTTTCAGCGTTTCCCCCTCCGGCACTTCCTCCGCGTGGAACATCTCGTCGCTGATCACCTTGTCGTGCACGCGGGCGCCGTGGGTCAACACCACGCAACCCACCCAGTCTCCCCTGGCCGCATGATGGGCCATGGCGCCGCCTGACTGGTCGAAAATGTCAGCCGGATGAGCGCCGATGGACAATATCCGAAGCCGATCACTCATGTAGATACACTCATTCTTCAAAAGGGCGCAATCAACGGGTGTTACGGGTATGTTGTACGCTTGACTGTGGCCGATAGAAAGGCTTTCTTGTCCCAGGCTCACCGGCGGGCCGGAAGGTCGGAGACGACGAGGGATTCCGGATTCGGCGGCGCCTGTAGTTTCGATATCCCGGAATATAGATCGTCGCACCTGCCCGTCAACAGGATTTTCCACAGGGCGCCCATGCTCGCGCGGCTTGGCTCACGCTGGAAAGCGGCCGGTCTGCTTTCCATTACCGATTTCCGTTACCTCTGGATATCCAGCAGCATCTGGTGGCAGACGCGCTGGATGGATGAGCTGATCGTCGGCTGGGTCGTGCTGGAACTGACCGACTCGGCCGGGATGGTGGCGCTGGTCAGTTTCTGCCGCATGGCGCCGTTCATGCTCTTCGGCCCTTTCTTCAGCACCGTGGTGCGGTACGTGAGCTACCGGTGGCTGATCGTCAACGCCCAGTTCATCAACTGTACCGTCAGCGGCCTCTTCTGGGCCCTCGCCTTCTTCGGCGATCTCGCCTTCTGGCACATCGTCGTCGGTTCCATCCTCATCGGTATGGGCAGCGCCTACGACTGGTCCTCCCGCCGGGCGCTCATCCCGGACCTGGTGGGCAAGGACCGGACGACGGACGCCATGGTCATGGAGACGGTACCGCAGAACATCTCCCGGCTGATCGGGCCGCTCATGAGCGGCATCCTGCTCGAGTTTACAGGTACGAAGGGCGGATTCCTCGCCCTCTTCCTCCTTCAGATCGTCCAGATCGCCGTCATCGTCCGGCTTTCCTCCGACACGGATCGGACCGACCGGAAGAAGAGCCGGCTGGCCCCGTGGAAGGACCTGCTGCTCGCCTACCGGTATTCCCGCCGGAACCCCCGGATCTCGGGCGTGCTGATCATCACCTTCCTCATGAACGCCTTCGCCTTCTCCTACCAGGTCCTGCTGCCCGTTTTCGTGCGGGACGTCCTCTTCCTGGGCCCCATGGAACTGGGCCTCCTCGGCGCGGGCACCGGGATCGGATCGATCTTGGGCATCGCCCTGATAGACCGGCTGGGCAGGTACTACCGGGAAGGCATCATCTTCACCGTCAGTTCCCTGCTCAACGCCGTGGCCACGCTGATCTTCGCCCTCTCCATGTCATTTTCCCTCTCCCTGGCCATGCTGATCCTGGTGGGCATCGGCCAGACCGGGTTCAGCATCATGCAGTCTTCGATCATTCTCCGCTACTCCATAGACGCCATGCGGGCCCGGGTCATGGGCCTGCTTGTGCTCGCCATCGGCGGAGGTCCGCCGGGACGGCTGCTGGTCGGTTCGCTGGCCGGCGTCGTCGGCGCGCCCCTTGCCCTTGCTACGTGCGCCGGGGTGGCCAGCATGGGCGTTGTGAGTGTGCTGTGGCGGTTGGGGGGAATGCGGAAAAACTGACGGGCGCGGGAAATTCTCGGACTTGGTATAAATTGACGGGCGCGGGAAATTGTCGGAAGCGGAGAGACCGGCGCGGAGGGACGGCCGCGGCTACCTGAGCCAGCCCATGCGGTCCTTGCGCCAGCCCAGCCTGTCGAGGTGATCTGCCCGGATGGTCTCGATATGCCGGGTGTACAGTGCCTGCTTCTCCTCGGTCCACCTGTATTCCTCCAGGCGATCGGCATCGAGCTCGACCCCCAGCCCGGGTCCCTCGGGAACGCGCAGGCATCCGTCCTCGTAGCGCATCTTGCCGCCCTCGATCACATCGCCTGCCCACTGGTTGTAATGGGCGTCGATTCCGTGCAGCGACATGGGCATGGTCCCGTTGCCGTGTACGATGTGGTAGGGGATGTTGTAAGGGAAGGCGAAGGCGGCCACGTGGAGTCGAATGGCCGTGCCCGGACCCAGTTCGTAGGCGCTGTGCATGCCCAGTTCCATGCCCATGAACCGGGCGGTGTCGTAATAGCGCTTCAGGGCAAGCGGCCCCGCGTAGGCGTCCGGCGCGGAAACGTCGGCGGGCACGTGGCGGCGCATGACATCGAGATCCAGCGGCTGATCCAGGGTCTCGTCGCCGTAACGGCCGGAAACCGGGGCGCCGTAGGGACGAGGCGCCGCGTCCCGCTTCAGCGGCGGCAGCCAGACGTGTGAGGATATGGGGATGCTGCTCATGTGGCGCAGGCGATGGCCGGCGCGGAAGATGTTCTCGAACCGGCCGCCCACCGGTTCCTCGATCCATTCTATCCGGCAATCGTCGACGCCCTGCATGAACCTCAGCGCCTCGTTCTCGCTCCAGGACGCATGGGGATCGACGCGGATGTCCACGTCGTAACCCACCAGGTCGCGGATATTGTGGACGAGTTCGATATACCGCACGGGCTCGAAATCGCACATGGACAGCTTGATAATGCGGAAGGTATCGTCCTCCATGAGCGACTTCACGTGCCGGGGATAGGTGTCGAAGGTCACCTCGTTCTCGCCGTTGACGTCAGGGAAACGGTACCAGGTATAGGCCGCGATGGGGATCTTCGTGACCACGGGCGTATCGAGGTCGAAAACGTCACGAAGGTACCGGTAAAGGGGCTTGCCCGCGATCTTGCCGGCGAAGTCCCAGTAGGCGAGACCCAGCAGGCCGCGGATCGCCGGATCAAAGGGGTTCTTACCCAGGACCTGGGAACGCAACTCGTCGGCCTCGCTGGAAGAGCCTTCGGCCACGCCCACCAGGCCCTGGTTTGTTTCGAATTCGGCGAAAGAGAACCCCTCGGCAGACCCGTCCCAGCGCTTCGTGCCCCGCCACGGCATCAATACCCGCCAGGTCCGCACGTCCGTGATCCTCAACCCGGCCGCCCGTCCGTTTTCGTTAATCAGATCCTGCCGGGCCTTGATGTCCGCCACGTTCTCCCGGTCGAAGGCGGCGATGGCGTCTACGTCATACATGGTCGTTTCCCTCTTCGTATGGATTCAACGTCTCCACGCCGAGCCGGTCATAAATTTGCGGATTACCGGTGACCACAATCAACCGGTGCAACACGGCCGTCGCCGCGATCATGGCGTCTGTCATCCGGGTATTCCATCGCCGGTACAGGAGCCTTCCCCACACGCGGAAGGCGGCCGGATCCATGGGAAGGATACGGTGTGTATCGACCATCTTTCCCAGCCAGGACTCCAGTTCCGCCGCTTCGGAGGCATCCTTTACGCGGGAGAACTCGATACCCGTCTGGATCTCGCCCACGGTCACGGCGGAAAGATACACATGATCGGGGGCGACTCCAGAAAGCCACCCCAACACACGCTGGTGCGGCTGTTTTCGGCGTAGTTCCGATACGACTTCCGTATCCAGGAGATACATGGGTTTATTCCGCGCTCGTCGCGCCCCGTGCCCTGCTTTTTTCACGCAGTGGCGTCAGAGAGTCCGTGCGCGCGTCGGGCGAGAGCAGCAGGTCTTTGAGGCCGGTTCTGGCTAACCGCTTCATCTGTTCCCACTTGTCGATGGAAACCAGGACCGCCTCCGCGACGCCCCGCCTGGTCACGATCTGAGGACCCTCTTCCCGGCTCGTTTCCAGGAATTCGCTGAACTTCGCCTTTGCTTCCTGGACCTGCCATGATTTACCCATTACATCGTCGCTCGAAATATAATGAATTTGGCTGGCATTATTATGACTAGTCATATAACTAGTTATTTATCTGCTGTCAAGAAAACATTGCTCATAGCGATCGAACCCGAAGCATTCGCTACGGCGAATTCCGAAGCGGTTTCAGATACGGCTTGCGTGTTATCGTGTTTGGGAATTTAACGTGGAGAGGGGGAGTCGCTTAATCTACTGGGAGTCTTGCCGCCAACGCTGGTGTGCTGCTTGTTCGCACTCACTCCAGCGGCGCAATCTTGCCGGGTGGAGCCAGACGACTGGCCCGGCCCCAGGCTTCTTGAAGTTCCGCTTTGATGAAGCGAAGCCCATTCGACGACCAGATCACGGGCACGCGGCGGCAGACGTCCGTGGAGAACTGCCAGACTGTCAATACCAACCAACGCTTCGTCCCCGCCATATGACGCGTGAAAGTGAGGGGGTCCGTGATCGGCGAAATACATACGTATGACGATTCCGTAGAACCGGCAGAGTTCAGGCATTTTCGGTCAGCGTCCGCACACCGGGAACAACCTCTTCCACAGACTTGCCGGTGAGTGCCAGATACAGCGCATCCGGGCAGAGTTCAAGGTCATCTTCCCAGGCAATAGCTCCGTGAGAAGCTATATGGGCTTCCTTGAAGCGTTCAGGATCATTCCACGCTGTAAACACCCCAATCCCCACTAGATGGGAAAGATCCACCTCTCCGGCGGACCCATCGGAGTACTGAAGCCAGAGGCGGTGCCCTTCACGGGCTTTCACCTCGGTTGGACGAATCATTGTTTCCTCCTTGCTTCCTCTCAACCCAACTGAGTCGGTTTTTCTCGGTCGTCGCGACAGGTCACTGCGCAGGAAACCGGGGGTCGGAAGCAGGTGCTCGGTCGAAGACGTACCTGGGTTTCCTTCTGAAATCCCAGCGTCCCATGGACCGAACACTTCCCAAAGATCGATACAATTGTAGAATACGCATCCGGCCGTAGTCAGTCAATCCTCTTAGTATGATCTGGCTGGTCCCTGACAGTACCGCGCAGTCACTTGGGCACGCTCGAATCAGACACAGAGCATGTCCCGTTCACGTCCCGGTGATCGTGCCTGTAGCCAAGACTTAATTACTTGCACAATCCTATCAGCGGTGTTTTATTCGGTTTTCATGCGTAGCGGGTACGTCCCATGCGCGAACCCTATCTCTTAAACTCATCTTTTATAACAACGAAGTATCGGAAACGGCATGACCACCGATACCATCCCCCTGGGTGGCAGGGTCGTTGAACCGGCGCAGATCGGCGAATGGGTCGATACGTTCAACCGCCATGGCTTCCTTTTCCTGGAAAGCGTGTTGCCGCCCGACTGGTGCGAAGCCCTGCGCGCGGACCTCGACCGCGGCCTGCGCGAGAACCCGAACGGCCTGAATTCAGTCAGCGAGAACATGGCGCTGTGCCACCGCATGTTCGAATTCAGCGAGACGAACCGCCGCCTCTTCGACCTCGAACCCATCGTCAGCTTCGCCGAGGCGCTTGTGGCCGAGAACTGCCACGTGATCCACAACAACTCCTTCGTCACCCGTCCCGGCGGTTTCTTCCGGTGGCACCAGGACGACGCGCCGCATTTCCTGCTGACGGATGGAGAGCCTCCGGAGAACATTCGTCTCCCGGTCCTCTTCTTCACGTGCAACTACTACCTGACCGACGTCACCGAACCCGAACACGGCGGTACGGAGGTCATACCTGGATCCCACCTGTTCGGACGCCCCTGTCCCGATTCGCTGGAAGGGACGGAGTGGGAGGACCGGATTCACTACAACCTCGGTCCGGCCGGCAGCGTCGCCATGTTCAACAACCAGGTCTGGCATCGCGGGGGGCCGAACCGGAGCGACCGGACGCGGTACATAACCCAGATCACCTACGCCCGACGGGTGATCGGCCACAAGTACTACCCCTTTATCAATTACACCATGCCCGAACACGTGTACCGGGATGCCGATCCGCGCCGAAAACGCCTGCTCGGATTCCTGGAACACGGCGCGTACGGGTGAAGGCGCGCGGCCAGAGCTTGTTTTACAACGGAAAATCCACGCACAGGACGGAATTCGTAACTCGAGGAGATTTGAATGGGAACGATCCGCCAATCCATCTGCTTCGGCTGTTTCCAGCGAAACGGAGCCACCCCCGAATCTGTGATCCGGGAAGCCGCGCGAATCGGCTACGCTTCCGTGGAGATGCTGCCCCGGAAGCTCTGGAACCAGGTCCGCGACGCGGGCATGGACATCGCCATCGTAGTGGGGCACGCGTCCCTGCCCGATGGCCTGAACAAGCCGGAGAACCATGACCGCATCGAGGACGAATTGCTGGCCAACATGGACCTGGCCGTCGAGTACGGCATTCCCGGCCTGATCTGTTTCTCCGGCAACCGGGAGGGCAGGTCTGACGATGAAGGCCGCGACAACTGCATCCAGGGCCTGCTGCGCGTCGCGAAGGCCGCCGAGGAGAAGGACGTCACGCTGAATATGGAACTGCTGAACAGCAAGGTGAACCATCCGGACTACCAGTGCGACTACACGGACTGGGGCGTGTCCGTCTGCGAGGGCGTCGGATCGCCTCGGGTCAAGCTGCTCTACGACATCTACCACATGCAGATCATGGAGGGCGACCTGATCCGGACGATCCGGGACAACATCGAACACATCGGGCACTTCCACACCGCGGGGAACCCCGGCCGGAATGACATCGACGAAACGCAGGAGATCTATTACCCGCCCGTCATGCAGGCCATCGCCGAGACCGGATACTCGGGATTCGTCGGCCACGAGTTCGTCCCGGTTGGCGACCCCCTGGCGGCGATGCAGGCGGCCTACGACACCTGCAACGTCTAAAGGGAAGTCAGGCGATCTCAACGGCCACTTCCGCCAGGATGCAAGCGGCCTACGACACCTGCAACGTCTGAGCGGATTTAACGCGTAGTGAGCGCTTTTATTGGCACCGGTTGCGCCATTCAAGAAAGGATCCCATCCTGATCGTAGATACGCACGTACACGTCTGGGAGATCGACCCACCCCGGTATCCGGTGGGACCCACCGCCCCGACATGGACATCGGAGCCGGACGAACCCGGCACGGCGGATGAACTGGTCGCCGACATGGACGCCAACGGCGTGGACATGAGCGTGCTGGTGCAGACTTCGTGGTCGACGTGGGACAATGGGTACATGTCCGATTCCGTGGCCCGTTTCCCCGACCGGTTCGTGGGGCATGGCCTGATCGACCCGCAGGATACCACCGGCAACGCGGAACAGGTCCGCTACTGGATGGCGGAAAGGGGCCTCGTGGGCTTCCGATTCCATCCCTTCTACTATCCGGAAGAGCAGATCCTCGTTGCTGAAGGCAACCGGCCCATGTGGGAGGAACTCGCTTCGCGGGAAGCCGTGGTCCAGTTCCACATGAAGCCGTGGGACGCCGGCCAGGTCGACGAGATCGCACGGCGCCATCCCAATTTGCCACTGATCATCGATCACATGGGATATCCCGATCCGGACGGCGGCATGGAAGACTTCCAGCCCATCCTGCAGCTGGCCCGTCATGAGCGGATGTTCGTGAAGATCTCAGACGTGAAGGGCCGGTCCATGGCAGACTTCCCGTTCCGCGACGTTCATCCCTACATCCGGGCGCTGCTGGACGCCTTCGGCGTGGAACGGGCCATGTGGGGAACCGGTTTTCCGGGCCATCACCGGGAGAAGCACAACTGGCTTTCGCTCGAAGATGAGCTGCGCCTGGTCCGGGAGGGGTACGACTTCCTGAACGACTCGCAGAAGGACCGGTTGCTGGGGGGAACGGCGGTGGAGGTATGGGGGCTGGGGTGACTGTGCACAGACAATCCGGAAATAGGGAACCTCAGATCAATGAGCATTTACATGCAAATCTCGATACAGTCGTACCGGATTTCGACTATATGGAATAAGGAAGTCAATACTGGGGGATGGCTGACCTGATTGGGATAGTCCCTTCAGGGCCCAGTCGTTCCCATGAACCGGGTGCGTGGAACGCGTCCGGTTTATCAGAAGGAGGTAAGAAAATGGGGGCGACCCATGTCAAGGTCAGGGTCACCAACCCCGCGGATGCGCAGAAGTACTGGGAGGGGATGTTCCTGGTAGACACAGGCGCCACCGACACCCTGGTCCCCGGTCCGTACCTCGAAGGTATCGGTCTGAAGCCAGAGGCGACACGACTTTATGAGCTGGCGGACGGCAGCGAAATCTCGGTGGATGTCACCGTGGCAATGCTTGAACTGATGCGCGAGAAGGTCGGGGGTACGGTTATTTTTGGCGAACCTGGTGCCGAACCATTGCTCGGAGTCACCGCACTGGAATCCGCGGGCATTGTTGTGGACCCGGTCAATCAACGTTTGAAGAAACTCCCGTCCGTCCGGTTGAAAGCGATAGCGTAAGCATCCCGCACGCACATGTACATGATATCCTGGCTTACCTGAGAGCTAGCCCGATAGGTGCTAGACCGTGCGACAGGGTACTCCCATGGTCATCGACATCCACGCCCACGTCTTGCGCTGGCCGGTACTGAAGAAGTTCAACAACGGTCTTCCCCTCATGTCGGCCGAAGAGCAAATCAGGCGCATGGACGAGAAGGGGATCGACAAGGCGGTCATCCTGCCCCTGACATCGGCCGAAGTGATCGGAGAGCCCCAGAGCATGGGCGAGGTCTTCGATATCTGCCGCCTTTACCCGGGAAGGTTCATCCCCTTCTGCGATTTCGACGTGCGGCGATACGACCTGAACAGCCCGGAGCGGTTCCTCGACGTGCTGGAGCAGTACGTGGCCCGCGGCGCCAGGGGCGTTGGGGAACTGACCTGCCGGGTGTACTGGGACGACCCCCGGCTCTGGAATCTCTTCACCGCGTGCGAGGACCTTGGACTGCCGGTGACTTTTCATACCTCGCCGCCTGAAGCGGTCACCTACGGGTTGATCGACGAGTTGGGTTTCCCGCGTTTCGAAAAAGCGCTGCAGCGGTTTCCGGACCTGCGATTCTTCGGCCACAGCGCCTCATTCTGGAGCGAGATCAGCGGCGACCTGACGGCCGACCAGAAGGAAGGTTACCCCACGACGCCCGTAGCGCCAGGGGGCACGATTCTCCGGCTGTTCAGGACCTATCCGAACCTGTGCGGCGATCTGTCCGCGGGCTCAGGGTTCAATGCGCTGACCCGGGACCCGGCTTTCACCTACGAGTTCCTGGATGAGTTCCAGGACCGCCTGATGCTGGGGCTCGATCACACCGACGCCGAACTCGACTTCCAGCACATCGAATGGCTGCGGGCCCGGCGGGACGAAGGACACATCACCCCCGAAGTCTGTGAGAAGATCCTCTGGCGAAATGCCGACCGGATCATCGGGTTGGGCATCGCCGAGTGACATTGACGGATCTGGATCCGGAACGTCGTTATGTTGGGGTTGGACATCGCGCATGGGGTCTGAGCGCCGGCCCGGAGCAGATGTCTCAGGCCGGCGCACATGATTAACGCGTTAAACGCCTTTTATCGTTTACACGCGTCGCAATAAAGACAACATTAAACACATCACCACTTAACACTCCACCCGGAAAACCACATACGAGGCAGCCATGAGCGAGGCTCAGAAGGATGCCCGCCCGGATTCTTTCGGAGAGGAAACCGAACTCAAACGTGACCTGGGTCCGGTTTCGGCGACGGCCGTGATTGTCGGTTCCATCATCGGTTCCGGCATCTTTGCGGGTCCCGCCATCGTGGCCGGATACGCGGGCACTTCAGGCTGGAATCTCATGGTCTGGGTCATCTGCGCCGTGATGGCCTTCTGCGGCGCGGTGACTTTCGCCGAACTGGGCGGCCTCATGCCGCGCTCGGGCGGGGTTTTCGTTTTCCTGAGTCAAGCCTACGGGCGGCTGTGGGGTTTTCTCTTCGGGTGGACTTCGCTCCTGGTCATACGTCCCTGCGACCTGGCGGCCATCTCCATCGTCTTCGCCACCTACCTGGGTTATTTCGTCACGCAGTTCAGCCCTTACCCGGACTGGGCCATGCGGGGCATGGCGATCATCATCCTGATCATCCTCGCCTTCATCAACTACGTGGGTGTGCGGTTCGGCGGACTCGTACAGAACCTGTCCTCCTTCCTCAAGGTGGGCGGGTTGCTTCTTATGGTCGCACTGGCCTTCGGGATCACGCCCGACACGAGCCAATTCGAACCGGTCTGGCCTTCCGATTCCACCCTGACCATCGGTTTCCTGAGCATGATCAGCCTCGGCATGATGGCGTCCTTCGGCGCCTACGACGGGTGGGACGCGTCGACTTACGTGGCCGAGGAAATCAAGAATCCGAGACGCTGGGTTCCCCTGTCCATCATCCTGGGCCTCGCCATCACTACCGTCGTCTATCTGCTGGTGAACAGCGCCTACCTGCTGGTGCTGTCCAACACGGGCGTCGCCGACAGTGAACGCGTTGCCTCGGAAACCATGCAAATACTCATCGGACCGATCGGAGCGATTTTTATCGCGGGAACCGCCATGATCTCCACATTAGGCACCGTGAACGCAGGCTTGTTGACCGGGCCGCGGGTCTTCTTCGCCATGGCCCGTGAAAAGCTGTTTATCTCGTGGGTGGGCCGGGTCCACCCGCGCTACCGCACGCCAGCCAACGCCGTCATTTTCATGGCCGCGCTGGGCATCCTCAATATCATCTTCCTGGGCGACTGGGGCGCCATCATTGCGGCGCGCACCGGCTCCCTGTGGCTCTTCTACATAACGACCACATTCAGCGTATTCATCTTCCGGCGCACCCGTCCCGACGTGCCGCGGCCCTACCGTACCTTCGGGTATCCCATCACGCCCGCGATCTTCGTGCTCATCGGCGTGATCTTCTTCACGTCCATCGTCATCAGCGATCCCGGGCACACCCTGATCGGGTTGACCATCACCGCGTTGGGCATCCCGGCCTACTGGATCTGGACGCGGAGCGGACGGTCGGAGGAATCAGGCAAGGAAAGCTGATTCGCACCTGGCAGCCTTCCGGCACATCACTCACTGCCATACTTTAACCACGATCGAAACGACACCAGCCAACAGGACTGCAAGTAACGAAAAGCCCACCCTTTCTATCGTCCCCAATCTCTTGTCGATTTGCTCGATAATCCCCTCTAGTCGGCTTATCCTGCCTTCATGGCTCAATGATTCGGACATTGATGTATCTGCCTTTCTTCAGCGGTGTCCATAGTCAATATACTTCATCCAGATACTTCAATCTGAAGTCAGAAAACCAGCTCGAACCGTAAACCATAGCCTATGCTTACACCTCGGGGCAAGGGGTTCGTTCCTGGTCCAACAAAGTGCAGGTCGTGCCATACTACCGGTATAACCGAGTCCGCTATCAAAACAGTGTGAAAAACGGCCCGGATCTCGTACACTCAGGGCCCATTATTTTTAATTTTACTATATTGATCAACATTGTTATTTTTCTGTTGACAGCCCATTTCAAGGCCGATATCATGAGAGTCGTTTTACGATTCTTCTGTTCTAATGTCTTCTGTCGTAAAGTTACATATTCGGAGCGTAAAAATGGCGAAAGCGGTCCGCAGACCCCGTCGCGAGCAGCCGGAACCCACCTGGGACCTGGTCCGGAAGCGCAACTACGTGGAGCGGCTCAAGCACGAGAAGGCGCCGATGGAGGTCATAAACGACATCCCGGACCTGATCGACCAGGGCTACGAGGAGATTT
The DNA here is from genome assembly GCA_026713285.1 of Gemmatimonadota bacterium. Classification (GTDB taxonomy): domain Bacteria; phylum JAAXHH01; class JAAXHH01; order JAAXHH01; family JAAXHH01; genus JAAXHH01. The sequence goes on from JAPOOT010000484.1 coordinate 17,209, forward strand.
CGGAAGAGGACGTGGTGCGCCTGCAGTGGTACGGCCTGTACCACGACAAACCCAAGGTGGGCCACTTCATGATGCGGGTCAAGTTGCCGGGCGGCCGCCTGACGCCGCACAAACTGCGCACCATCGGCCGCGTTTCCCAGGATTTCGGCGGCGACTACGGCGAGTTGACGACCCGCCAGAACATCCAGCTCCACGGGATGAAACTGAACGACTTGCCCGAGATCTTCGAGACGCTCAACCAGGCGGGACTTTCGACGAGCGGGGGATGTGGCGACACCGTGCGGAACATCACGGGCTGCCCGGTGGCGGGACTGGCCGCCGATGAACTGTTCAACGCCCGCCCGGTCATCGAGGCGGCGGCCGATTTCTTCTACGGCAATCCCGATTACTGCGACCTGCCGCGCAAGCACAAGATCACCGTCTCCTGCTGCCCCAACCAGTGCAACGCGCCTGAAATCAACTGCATCAGCCTGATGGGGCTCGTCCGCGAGGGAAGCCCCGGGTTCGCGATCCGCATCGGCGGCGGCCTGTCCACCTGGCCCCGGCTTTCCAGCGACCTGGGCGTCTTCGTCCCCGCGGATGACGTGATCCCGGTGCTGCGCGCCATCATCGATACATGGAAAGAAGACCTCAAGTACCGCATGTCCCGGGTCAAAGCCCGGCTGAAATTCATGGTCGCCGACCTGGGTCCTGAAGCCTATCGGGAACGGGTGGAAGCCCGCCTGGGGTACCGGCTGGCCGATGGCGCGGCGCCGGCCCCGCCGGAGACGGAGCACGACCACACCGGGATCCATGAACAGGTACAGGAAGGACGGTACTACGCCGGCTTCCCCGTGTTCCTGGGGCTGTGCACCGGCACCCAGATGATCCGGCTGGCCGACCTGGCCGACGAATACGGCGGTGAATTCCGCCTGACCCGCCGCCAGAACGTCATCCTGACGGACATACCCGAAGACAAGCTGGAATCGGTCACCGGCGCGGTGGCCGGCATCGGCTTCCCCATGGATGTCAACGACCTGCGGGGGACCAGCATCGCCTGCACGGGCGAGCCCTTCTGCAACTACTCCGTCGGGGAGACCAAGACCCGGATGGCGGAGATCGTCGAGCACATGGAACGGGTCTTCGGCGACAAGGCGAGGGGCCTGCGGCTAAACCTGGACGGCTGTCCCCACGCCTGCGCCCACCACTGGATCGGCGATATCGGGTTCCAGGCCACGACCCTTCGAGAGCGGGGAGAGGGCGGCGAGCGGTTGCGGGGGTACGACCTGTTCCTCCGCGGCGGCCTGAGCGGCCAGGCCGGCATCGGACAACCGGTGCTGCGCCGCGTGCCGGCTGAGTCCGTGCACCTCTACACCGAAAGGCTTTTTCATACTTACCTGGATCAGAAAACGGACGACGAGACCATACAACACTTCTTTCACCGCCACAGCGATGACGAGTTGTCCGCGATCGCCACGGGGCTCGAAGTCGCCGCAACAGTAACAGGAGAGGAATGACCGCCATGGACCGCCCGGAACACCTGGACCGTCAGGAACGTTCGGACAGCCCGGAACACCTGGATAGCCCGAACAGCTCGGGCAGCCTGGACAGTCTGGACAGCCCGGACCGCGACTACCTGGATGAGTTTGAAGCCGGACAGCTGGCCATCGAGTTTGACGGGGAGTCCCCCGAAGCCGTGATCGAATGGGCCCTGGACCGCTGGGGCAGGCGCGCCGGAATCTGCACCAGTTTCCAGGCGGAAGGCATGGTGCTGCTGGACATGGCGTGGCAGATCGATCCCAATATCCATGTATTCACGGTAGACACGGGCCGGCTGCACCAGGAGACCTACGACTTCATCGACCGGGTCCGGGACCACTACGACATTGATATCCAGGTCTATTTCCCCGACCTGCTCCAGGTAGAGAACATGGTGGGCGCCCACGGCATGAACCTTTTCTACAAGTCCGTGGAATCGCGGTTCAAGTGCTGCAACGTACGCAAGGTGGAACCGATCCGCCGTGCCCTCGAGGGGCTGGACGGGTGGTTCACCGGATTGCGGCGCGATCAGTGGGCCAGCCGGGCGAACATCCGCAAGATCGAGATCGACCACGACCATGGCGGACTCGCGAAAATCAGTCCCCTGGCCGACTGGACCGAGGAAGAGGTCTGGGACTACATCGAGCTTTACGACGTCCCGAAGCACCCACTGTATGAGAAGGGCTATACCAGCATCGGCTGCATGCCGTGCACGCGGGTCACAAAGCCCGGCGAAGACTCGCGCGCGGGACGCTGGTGGTGGGAGAAGAACGCGCCCAAGGAATGCGGGATGCACTGCCCGGTGGAGACCGGCGGATTCGAGCACGAAATGGAAGCGCTGGTGGCCGAGGAGGCAGAAAAGTGAGTTACGCGACGACAGATATCAGGTGCGCGGTGATGGTGGCGTCCGGGGAGGCCGCTAGTGAATAGTATGGCGATACGCTACCTGCGTTTATTGCGAAAGATCGTCCGTGAATCCGCCTGGCGGCTCGGCGGGTCCGAAGAGCGCTTCCTGGTATCGGGTTTCGAAAGCGCCGGCCAGGCTGCCAGACAAAAAGTGAGAAACGATCCTCCCCCGGAAAGGACCGGACGTGCCCGAGACTGAATTCGAATTGACCAGGCTCGACGAACTGGAACGGGAACTGCTGCTGGAAGCACTGGATGCCTTTACCTCTTCGCTGGCCGATACGGAATCGAAATTGCCCTACCTCGCCCTCCGCCGGGATATTGAAGAAGGCGGAGTTTCCCCCGAAAACGTCCCCTGTCTTGAGAATCTCCTCGAACTGACCCTTCAGTCAGGCCGTGCAAGGCGGCGCCAGAGTCCCCAGGCGGAGAAGCGGCTCCTTCGGCTGTTCCATGGCACGCCTCGGGGCGGCGCCGTCAAGCGCGCGGTACGGGAAACCAACGAGGCCCTCGCATCCCTGAAGGGACAGGTCCTGGACACGGTCTCCTTCACCCCGAATACGCCGGGCGCCTACCGGCTCCTCATCGACACGGATGCGTGCCGGGTCGACCTCGAGATCACGCGCCAGGGCGTGTCGGTCAAGGGCGTCGAAATCGGCATCTGATCTCCAGTTCGATATCCGTTCGGGCACCGCCCGAAAAAAGTTGGCGCGACCCGCGCCGGAAGTATATTAGCCTTCAGGCAGGCGATCGATCTTCTCCTCCAGTTCACTCCCCGGGAACGTACAACCATGGGCTACCCGCGCTTCGATGCCCGCAGGGTAAAGGTCGAATCCCTGGCGGAACGGGAAAGCAAGCACGGTATCGGCGAGATCCGCGTCGATCCAGACGGTCCGCTGCTCCCGGCTTCATCCCGCCAGGCCGCACAGATCAGGACGATAACGGACCGCATGCGCGCGGCCCGTTCCAGCGGCGCGTTCGTCATGCTGGCCTACGGCGCCCACCTCGTGAAGAACGGGCTCGCCCCCGTGGTCACGCGCATGATGGAAGCCGGCTGGATTACCCACCTGGCCACCAACGGCGCCGGCGTGATCCACGACTGGGAGTACGCCTTCCATGGCCGTTCCGAGGAAGACGTGCGTGGTCACGTCGCGAGAGGATGTTTCGGCACCTGGGATGAAACGGGCCGGCATACGGCCCTGGCGGTGCTCGTCGGCGCGGTGCACGGCATGGGCTATGGGGAATCGATAGGAAGGATGATCGTCGAGGACGGGTACGAGATCCCGGACATGGCCGAACTTCGGAAGGCGCTCGCGGACTGGTCCGGCGATCCGGAAGACGACGAGGCCATGCCCGCCCGCGCCGACCTGCTGCAGACCATCGTGCGCCACGGAATTGAGCCGGGCCGCCACGCCGTGGAACACCCGCACAAGGCGTACTCGCTTACCGGAAACGCCTGCCGGCTCGGAGTTCCCCTCACCGTGCATCCGGGGATCGGGTACGATATCGTCTACATCCATCCGCTTGCCAGCGGCGGCGCCTATGGACGAGGCGGGATGATCGACTTCCAGGTCTTCGCCGAGGGCGTCTCGCGCATCGACGGCGGCGTGTTCCTGTCCGTCGGCTCCTCCATCATGGCGCCCCAGGTATTCGAGAAATCCATGTCCATCGCCAACAACCTCAGGCGGCAGGACGGGCTCGGACCCCTGCGGCCCTTCATCGCCGTGAACGACCTGACGGAGGAGGACTGGGACTGGAACGCCGGGGAACCGCCCATGGACAATCCGGCATACTACAACCGCATGGGCAAGAGTTTCAGCCGCATGGGGGGTGAGATGATCTACACGGCGGCCGACAACCGGGTGTTCATTCCCCATCTGTGTCGGATGCTGAGCGAATGAAACAGATCCGATGACGCGTCCGGGTCGCGTCCGGCATATATATATCAAATCAGGATAATATGTTGATTTTTATTTCGATCAACATTGACAATATAATATATCGTTCAAATAACAACACACCACCTACCTGTTTATTCGGTTTGCCCTATGGACCCCGACTCGAAACGGCCACAAAAAGGAACCGGACGTGTTACTCGA
>JAPOOT010000497.1 GCA_026713285.1 Gemmatimonadota bacterium
CTCCTCTCCCTGCGAATAACCGTCCTGTCTTCCGGCCCTTGTTACAAGGTTGTGTGCCCGCAGGCCGCTGTCGGAAACCCGCGGATCATCCGGCGGATCACTTCCTGGCGAGTACGATTCCGATCACGGCGCCCGCCAGGGAAATGCGTACCGTCGTCAGGACGACGTCAAACAACGTCGCCTGGAGATTCATGTAGTGCACCGTGCCGTAGAACATCATGCTGATGCTCAGGCTCAGCAGGAAACCGAAAATCGCGCCGGTCCTGAATCCCGCACCTGCGCCGGATACCTTTGCCCAGCAACCGATTACGAGGCACAGCAACGCCGCCAGTACCAACTCGCTCAGGTAAATGAACAGCATTTCGGGCGGGTCTTTCGTCACGGAGGCCGCCCCCGGACCGGCGTTCGCGGCGAAAAACCCCATGAACAACACCGCATACAGGAAGAAACCCATGACGAGCAGAACCACGGCGCCTGCGATCGTAGCGACCAGGAAACGGGTTAGACTCATATTGGCTCCGGGAATGCGTTAAATGCTCAACGCTCAGTCTGTCGGGATAATCACGACGCGAGACCTGCTATCCTGTCGATGAGTATATCCACCTGTTCGGCCGTATCCATGACATGCAGCGTGGCGCGGACCCCGCTGAATCCGCCTGCGGCGCCGACCGTCCGGATATAGATGTTCGGGTTCCGGTACCACAACCGCCCGACGATATCTGAAGGATTCAGGTCCTTGACCGAAAAGGATACGAGCGCCATGGACATGCGGGGATCGTCCGACGAATAGACGGTGACTCCGTCGATCTCCTTCAATCCTCTTCTCAGCCGCAGGGACAGATATCGGAGCCGGGCTTCGATGGCTTCCGGGTTTAGTCTGTTGTGGAAATCCAGCGCCGCGCCGATCGAGATGCGGTCCGAGTAGCTCGTGGAGCCTCTCTGTTCGAGTTTACGCGCACCCTCGATGGCCCGGTCCGGATTGGGTGATCCGGTGTATACAAGCGGCCTTATCCGGTCCGCCGCATCGTTCCGGATGAACAGGAACCCGGTATGCTGGGCGGCCAGCATATACTTGTGGCCCGGGCCCGCGTACATGTCACACCCGAGATCCTGCATGTCCAACTTCATCATGCCGGGCGGTTGGGCCCCGTCGATCAGCGTTATGATGCCCTTCGCCCTTGCCATCTCGCATATTTCCTTCACCGGCATGATGAAACCGTCGGTGTAGTTGATATGGCAGATGGTGAGGAACCGGGTCTTCGACGTAATGCCCGATTCCACCACGTCTATGACTTTTTGCGGGTCCTCGATCATGCGGAAACTGGGATCCGAGATGTCCACCATCTTGAATTCCAGGCCGTCTCGCTTCGCGCGAAACGCCATCATGTTCTTCACCCACCCGTAGTCATAGTTGGTCGTCAGAATCTCATCGCCCCGTTTCAGATCCAGCCCCATGAATCCGAGTCCCATGCCATCGGTAGTGCTGTTTGTGAAGGCGATTTCCTCGACATCCGCTCCTACGAAACCGGCCATGTCCTTGCGAATCTGGTCCATGCCGCTGAAAAAGTAGGTCGACCAGCACATGGCAGGATCGGAATTGACTGCTTCTACTGCCTCGATCTGCGCCTTGTGGACGCTCAGGGGCGAAATGCCCCGTGTGCCGGAATTCATGTATATCACGCCGTCGCCAAGCAGGAACTGGGCCGCGACCTTCTCCCAGTATGCCTCGTCATCGGGTGCGGCGCCGCCGTCCGGCGTGTCGGGCAGATCGGGCAACGGCGCTGCTTCGGCTTCCTGAACCGGGGACAGCAGGGTCGACGCACCGGCCAGCCCGGCCGCGCCCGCCATCACGCTGCCGATGAATCCTCGGCGGGACAGACCTGGCAGCTTATCAGGGTCCTGAATTCGGGGATCGAATGGCAATGTTCCTTCGTTGTCAGACATGAAAAACCTCCATCGGGGATCGAAACCGACCCGTTTATTGACCTGAATTGGGGAAGTGTAGTGTGCAGTATAAACCGGTTCTACAATCGGAACAAGAAATAACGATCCGTGAGATTAAAGCGAAATGTCTGCGGACGCAGTAGCCGCATCGCACAGCCTTCACTCGTGCTTCTCCAGGAATTTGTTCAAGCGCTCGCATTCACTTGCCGAAGCCGGATCCAGTTCGATCTGGTGCATCCGGGCGCGGACGTAGAAGAGGCTCATCTCGTCCGGCGTTCCGTCCCGCACGATGATCTCCCGCACCCTGGCGGGAAAATAGCTGCCCCAGTCCGGCTGGCGCCCATCGAGATCCGTAAAACCGTATTCTTTCGCAAGCGTACCGCTCGAGTACAGCCCGCCGCGCTTCGAACCGACGTCCGGATCGGCCGCCAGGGCCGCCACGCCCCTGCCCATGTAACACGGCGTTTCCGATTCTTCGAAGTATGAGTCCTGTGCAATAGCGTCCCGCCAGTTCTCCTCCGTGACCCCGAAGCCGTCCAACATCGCCTCGGACCGGAGGAATCCCGGCGTGACGGTCAGCGCGGTGATTCGGTGCGCGTGGAGATCGGTAGCCATCGCGTATCCCAGTCGGATCGTCGCGTACTTCGCGAAGTCGTAGAACAGGTTCCCCCGATAGCCCATCGTGTCGCCGTCCGTGACTTCCACGATCAGCCCGGAGTTCTGCTCGATCATGATCGGCACACCGTGCCTGCTGGTGATGATATGGCTGTGTACCGCCCCTTCAATCATCCTGAACCCCTGGGCCGTATCGAGTTCCCAGAAAGGCGAACCCCACTCGATCATTTCATCGCCGCCCCATATGTCGTTGACGAGGATGTCGAGCCGACCCTGGTCGTTCCTGACGCGCGCGAACAATCGCTCCACCTCGGCTTCGATGGTATGGTCTGTCCGTACGGCGATGCCGCGGCCGCCTTCGGCCGTGACCATATCGGCGGTCTCCTCGATGGTTTCGGGCCGGCCCGGCGTGGCGGGGCGTCCTTTCACGCTCCGTCCGGTGCAATAGCCCGTGGCGCCCGCCGCACCGAGCATACGGGCGATTCCTCGGCCGGTCCCGCGTGTGGCTCCCGTCACGACAGCCACGCGATCCTGCAGTGATCCGCGATCCATCATGTTTCCCGGAAAGAGGTGTGCTTCCAAATCTTTGCCGGTTAAGAAGACGATCCAATGTACTTGCCGCGACGTCCGATGTCAAAGTGATAGGGGGTCCGTCAGGATAGCAGTTGTTTCGCCGGTCATGACTCATTATGGTTAGTGAACCGCGATGGTAGGGGAACCGCGATGGTAGGGGAACCGCACACGCAGCTGGGTCCCGCGGCGACACAGAAACGTGTGATCCGCGGCAGACTTCCGCATGCGTATTTATGATCGTAACGGTCCTCATCGTATGATCATCCACGATTTGCGATTTCCAATTTCGAGACACACATGGCCATCATACCTGTCGATTACTCAAATCCTCGCTACGACGCGACGTCCCTGCACCGTTTTACTGTAGAAGCGCTACGGAAGGCCGGCTTGCCTCACGCCCACGCATCGGAATTGGCCGATTACCTGACCGCGACGGACCTGCGCGGCGTGCTCAGTCATGGTACTCGGCAGCTTCCCGGCTACGTGAGGTCCTTCCAGTCGCGCAGTTGCAACGCCACGCCGAACATCCGGATCCATCGCGAAGCCGGAGCGGTGGTGCAGTGGGACGGTGACGGCGGCATGGGACACCTGGTTTCCGCCCGAGCGATCCGCTCGGCGGTCTCACGGGCAAGATCAACGGGGATCTGCCTGGTCACGGCGACCCACTGCGGCCACACCGGTTCCGTTGGAAACTGGACGCGCATCGCGACGGGATCGGGCATGATCTGCCTGTACTACAGCACGCCCATGAGTCCGCTTCCCTTCGACCGGCCCCAGCCCGTCGTCGAAGCGTTGAACAACCCTCCGGTCAGCTTCGGATTCCCTGCCGCGGAGGGCGAACCGCCCGTGCTGATCGATATGGGTACGCACCTGGAACTCCCCGATGTTCAGGAGAAGATCGCGGAGATAAGCGTGCTGCCGCTGATTAAGGGGCTGGCCTACCAGGTCACGTCCGTAATGTTGACCTGGCCCGTGGACGCGCAATCTCCCATTGAACGAAGCTATCCGGGGGCCACCAGCAGCCTCACCGCCGTCGTCCTGGACCCCGCCTTCATCGGCGAGCCATCCAGTTACACGCGAACGGTCACGGAATTGCGTGCGAACATCCATGCCATGCGACCCCTGCCGGGCCTGGACCGTTCATCGTTGCCAGGTGAAATCGAAGCGGAACGGGAGGCCGATTTCAGCCGGAACGGGATACCCCTGGACGACGCCCACATGCTGTCGCTGCGGCAGCTGGGCGATGAACTGGGTGTACCGTGCTACTGGGAGACTGGCCGATGCGGGAAGTAAACGAGGAACAGGCGGAGCGGGCTCATCGGGACCAGCTCCAACGGGCACTGGGTCATTACCTGGCGCGTTTTCCCGGTGAAGGCGAAACGGTAGAACGGATCCGTTCCCTGGTGGCCGGACATCCCGACTGCTTCGAAAGGACATGCCTGCCGGGCCACATCACCGGTTCGGCCTGGATCGTTTCTCCTGGCTGTTCAAAATACCTGATGACCCGCCACCGGATATTCGACCGCTGGCTACAGTTGGGCGGCCACTCCGACGGTTGTTCCCAACCTCACCTCGTCGCCCTGCGGGAAGCCGAGGAGGAGTCCGGGCTGACGGGTTTCGGCCTGTACCGTGAGCCGGAAGGATTCGTTCCACTGGACGTGGATATCCACACCATCGCCGCCCGGGACGGCGTACCTGGGCATGCGCATTTCGACCTCCGCTATCTGCTGATGGCATCCGTCGAAAAACCCCTGAAGATAAGCGATGAATCCCGTGACCTCAGGTGGTTTGAACGGAACGAACTCATGGAATTGATCCACGAAGAAAGCGTGCTTCGCATGCTGCGCAAAGGAGACGCCGCCCTGGAACGGCACAGTGGGGATTTCGTACACAGTTTCTCCTGACGATTCGCTTGCACGACGCCTGCGGGGGACGTATATTCTCCCCGGACATTCAAACGACAAATCTCTGACATTTCCGCCTTGTTCGTTCAGCCAAAGTTGGCGGCCAAATCCGAAAGAGGTGCCGTACTATGCCCCCTCCCGCAGCCCTTCAGCTTTATACCCTTCGAGAAATGGCCGACAAGGACTTCGATCAGGTGGTGAACCTGACCGCGGAGATCGGTTATGCGGGCGTCGAGCCCGCTGGTTTTCCCGGCACCACCCCGGAAGCGGCCGGCAGGCTCTTCGAATCGCTGAACCTCGAAGTTCCCAGCGCGCACCTTCCGCTGCCCGTTGGCGACAACAAATCCTATGTCATCGAAACGGCCGGCGCGCTCGGGACCAGACGCGTGGTCGCGGGGCTGGGACGGGACGATCACAGCACGGTAGACAACATCAGGTGGTCGGCGGACCGCTTCAACGCGGCCGCGGAAGCCGTGGCGCCTCACGGGATGACCTTCGGGATACACAATCACTGGTGGGAATACCTCGAGGTTGAGGGACGGATCGCGACGGACATCCTCCTCGAGCATCTTTCACCAGAGGTATTCTTCCAGGTGGACGTGTACTGGGTTCAGGTCGGCGGTCCCGACCCGGCCGGCGTGCTCGAGCGCCTCGGCGCACGAGCGCCGCTGCTTCACCTCAAGGACGGCCCCTGCCTGCGGGATACGGACATGACCGCCCTGGGCGAAGGGAAGGTGGATCTCCCCGGCGTGATCGCGGCCGGCGGAGATCACACCGAGTGGCACATCGTCGAACTGGACAGTTGCGCGACGGACATGGTCGAAGCGGTGAATAAGAGTTACGACTACCTGGTGGACAACGGCCTGTCCCGCGGCAACAGGTAGCTCAAACCGGGCAGGCTGCGAGTCGAACTCCGCCGCGTTCGAACAAGTGGCAAGGTCTGAGACGGGAGCGAGGAGCCGGCGCATGACAAAGGAAGAAGGCGCGCACAAGCGCGAGCAACTGGTCCGCGACGGATTCTGCCATATCGAAGACGTGCTGCCCGAAGACTTCCTGGCTACCATGCGGGAGGAATCGGACCGCCTGCTCGATTCGGCGGAACACCCGCCCGAGTGGCAGTACCAGGGATCCGACCTGCACGTTTCCGGTCAGGATAACGAGGCGATGGGAAATCTGCTCGAGTGGCCCGGCGCCCGGGATATCCTCAATACCATGGGCCTGACGGATTTCACCCCTTCCGGTATCGTAATCATCCTGAGCAAGCCGGCCGGCGGTCCGCCCCTCTACTGGCACCAGGACTGGATGGCGTGGAACGATCCCATCAGCCTGGCACCCTGGCCTCAGACCATATTCCTTTCCTACTACCTGGTGGACACGGACTTCGAAAACGGGTGTTTCCGCGTTATACCCGGCACGCATCGCAGGCGCATTCCCCTGCACAGCCAGGTGGAGGTCGCCCACCAGGAGACCGCGTATTTCGCCGACATGAAGGATCCGCACATGTTCGGCGACCATTCGGACGCCGTCGATCTGCCCGTGAAAGCCGGCGACCTGGTCATCGGTGACGCGCGCGTCCTTCACGCGGCGCGCGGCAACAGCAGTGATCGCAGGCGGACCTTGCTCCTGGGATGGTACAACCGGCCGCTGACCGTACCGGAACACTGGACGGGCGAAGTGCCCGAGCCCATCCTGAACCGCCCGCCGGACGCCCGTTACGAAGGCACGAGAATCCCCGGAAAATACCTGGAGTAGCCAATGACCGAATTCGAAAACGCCGTCTACGAACTGGATGTGTACGGATTCACAGTCGTGGAGCGCGTCTTAACATCCGAACAGACGGAATCCATGCGCAGCGTGCTGATGCGTCTGAACGACGAGGTGGGCGAAGAGCGCGGCGGCGAAGGCTCCTGCAGGCACGTAAGCAACCTGCCCACCCTGGATCCGATCTTCTTTCCGGTCATCGATCACCCCCGAATCCTGCCCATCCTCGAGCATTACCTCGAGCCCACGTTGATCCTGGGCAGCTTGAACAGCCGCATCGTGCGGCCGGGGGACGGCGATCAGGGCTTTCACAGCGATATCCCCGCCGAGATGCTCAACATGGCCTCGCCGGTTATGATGAACACCGTGTGGATGCTGGATGATTTCTCACCCGAGAACGGCGGAACCCGGGTCGTTCCAGGAACCCACAAAAGTGGCCTGGGCCATCCGTCTCAGGGGGTAGCGGTGAAGTACTACGTGCAGCCTGCCGCTCCTGCCGGAAGCGTGCTGGTCTTCAATGGCCAATGCTGGCACGGGGGCGGGGCCAACCACGGCAGCGCGAACCGGCACGCCCTCTTCGCGCATTACCGGAAGCGCATGCTCATGTTCCAGTACGATCCCCACGAACGGTTCCCCGTCGAATGGTACGGCCTGCTCACGGACCGTCAGAAGGAAATCATGCGCATGAAACACGGTGTGGACGCGCCCCGTGCGGCCGACGTGCAGGTTTTCAGATAGTGGTCCCCGTGCGGCCCTGCAAGGACATGGCTTCCGGGTTGACGATATGGTCCGGCCGCCGTCCGTTCCAGACCTGGAGCGCCATGGTCAGGGCCATGGTCCACATCCGTTCCCGGCTCGCGACGGTCACGCCGGCGATATGAGGCGTAGCCACCACGTCGTCGCGATGAAGGAGCGGGTTGTCCGGGGACGGGGGTTCGGGATCGAAAACATCCAGGGCGGCTCCGGCGAGATGTCCCCGTTCGAGGGCGGCGCATAGTGCGCGCTCGTCCACCAGTCCGCCCCTCGAGACGTTGACGAAGTATGCGCCCGCCTTCATCTGCGCGAAACGGTCACCGTTCATCAGGCGGCGGGTCTCCTCCGTCAGGGGAGCGTGTACCGAAACGACATCCGACCCGGCCAGCACGTCCTCGATGCGGGCAATACGTTCGATGCCCATCGCCGAAGCCTTTTCATCCTCGATATAGGGGTCGTAGGCGATCACGCGCATGCCCAGCGCGATGGCGATCCGTGCGACCCTGCCGCCGATCCGGCCCAATCCGATCAATCCCAGCGTTCTTCCGTACAGCTCCATGCCCTGGTAGTCTGACAGGTAGTCTCTCTCGGGTCTCTTCGCGAATTCGCCGGAAACACGCTTCAGGTGCTTGGCCGCGGCCAGGATCAGGGCAATCGCCGTTTCGGCCGTGGACAGGGTCGGCCCTTCCGGCGTATTGCAGACCGCGATGCCCCTTGCCGTTGCAGACGGAACGATGATATTGTCGATACCTATACCGGTCCGGCAGATGACCTTCAGATCCGGATAACGGTCCATGAATTCCCCGTCATACGACCTCCGGGCGCCAGCCACGATCGCATGGGCGCCGGGCAGGTTGCAGAGCGGGTCTTCGGGCGACTCCTCGGCCGAGCCATTCACGAGCAGCCGTCCATCGAACGCCGCACGTATCGCGGGAGGCATGGTGCGATCCGACCAGAGCCTCAGCATGGGATCCTCCTGTGCACAACGGGCCGAACGAACCCGGGTTTCCGACAATTCAGTTGCCCGGCGGTAAACAAAACCTTACATTATGAATATCGTACAGCACCTCACCGCGCGCGTCCACGGGATATCATAGAACGGAAATCCATAACCGCAAGTCAATCGATATCCGGAATCGGCAAGTAACGCGGTGGTCGGGATCTTGCGCTTTCATGAGTTATGAGCGACACCAAACCGGGGGAAATCTGAAGTGTTACGATTCTACTGCCGTCTTGCCTGTCTGATCTGCCTGTTTGTGGCCGGACCCGCTCCAGCACAGGAACAGGAAACCGCCGCGTCGGGAGCGGATTCCACCAGCGCCGGCGTCGATCCCCTGCTTTTGCCGGCGAACAGTACCGGCGACATCGATTTCACCGTGGATGTGAGCGGTTTCAGGGGGCAGGAAGAACAGATCTACCTCGAGTTCTACCTGCTGTGCCGTCCCAGTGAATTTACGCTCGAAGAAAGAGACGACAGGAAATACGTCGCCGACTTCTCGATTGATCTGAGCGTCGTCGACGAACAGGACAGCACCGTATTCCATTCGGTTCAAAAAAGGGAATACCAGACGGACCGGCCTGTAGTCGTCACCAAAAGGGGCGAGGAAAGGGTTGTGATGGAACAGATTGCCGCGGGCGTTGTTGCAGGTACGTACCGCGCGAAAGTTATCGTGACCGACCTCAACTCCGATCGCTATGGCGAAGCTGTGAAACCCTTCGTGGCCCGGCCTTTTAACGATCCCGAACTATCTGTGAGCAACCTGCAGTTATCGACGCTCATCCAGCGGACCGAAGAGGACAATCGTTTCACGAAAAACGGTCTGCTTGTACTGCCCAATCCCCTTAGGATTTTCGAGAAATGGACCGAATTGCCCGAGGACGGCGGTTACAAACCTCGCACCATGTTTCTTTATTTCGAGATATACAACCTGGTCCCGGATTCGACCGATCAAAAGGCCACATACGACATTTATCCCGCGGTTACCAGCCATGCCAACGGAATGACTTTTGCCCTCGCTCCCAAAAAGAACCGGCGCATTTCCGGTTCCGCCGGACTGGACGTAATCGCGCTGGACTACATGACCTTTCCCGATGGTATCTTTACCCTCGACATCAAGGTCAGGGACGTGCTGGCCGGGACGGAAGCATCGAGTTCGGCCGTCTTCGAGATCATCCAGCCTCCACCACCGCCCCCGCCCGTCATGGTGTTGACCGAGGAACAGGCTAAGCGTGGCCGGAGGATGCTGGCGATCCTGGCGAACAAACGGGAGCGCGACCTCTACGACAATCTCGACCTCGAAGGCAAGACGGAATTCCTGATCGCCTTCTGGCGCATGCGCGACCCTACGCCCGAGACCCCGGAAAACGAATCCATGATGGTGTTCAACGAGCGGTTTTCCTATGCCGACTTTCAACTGGGCGGGGCGGAAAGCGACCGGGGCGACGTCTTCATCCGATACGGCCAGCCGGAGGAAATCGAACGGCACGATTCCGACAACATCATGAAATCCTACCAGGTATGGTACTACACGGAAGGGGTACAAGGCGATCCTTCACGGACCTCCGATGGCGGGCGCCATTTCTTCGTGTTTGGTGACCGACGGGGCATCGGCCGGTACGAACTGATGCATTCCTCGGCACGGGGAGAACTCTTCAATCCCAATTGGCGCCAGGA
>JAPOOT010000197.1 GCA_026713285.1 Gemmatimonadota bacterium
CCGGGTCGCCCGTGACGGAGCGCAAGAGGTTCGTCCCCGCAAACAGCATCCACCACAGGGTCAAAAATGCCAGGGCGGTTCCGAGGCCTTCGGGCAGGTCCGCCCGGAACGACCAGGTCAGGTAGATCCCGTAGGTAGCCGCGACAGCCAGCAGTTCGAGCAGCCGCCATCTGCGCCGCCTCACCAGGATGACGATCAGGCCGGCATCGAGCAGCGTGAGGTACACGAAGAGACCGAGGGTATTCAGTTCGGCCGTGACGAGAAGGAGGGGGGTCAGGAATCCACCGGCCCATCCCAGCAGGGCGATGGCCCGGGCGTCGTAGTACAGGGCAGTCAGCAGGGCGGCGGCCGTTACCAGGGCCATGAGGAAAAAGGCGATCGGCTGCGGCACAAGATGGTAGAAGTCGAAAGCGGCGTAGATCGACAGGTAGAGAATCGCCACGCCCGCGCCGGTCAGCCCCTGGGAGAAAACGGACAGTTGACGCCGGTGGAATCGGTAGCCGCCGGCGATCAGCAGCAGGCCGGCCGCTCCGCCCAGGGCCACGCGCGCGGTTTCATTCAACCAGTCGTTGTCGAAAGCGTATTTCAGGAAGAATCCCGCGGCGAGAATGAGCGCCAGTGCGCCCGCACGGTTCAACAGCTTGCCGCCGAAAAGAATCTCCCACTCTTCACGGGTGCGGGGCCGCAGCATGTGGGCAACCCGGCCGGGCGTACGATGCGATACGGGCTCACTCGCCAGTGCCCCGCCCGCTGCCGGTGTTTCCTCAACACTTCGTCCTGAAGGCAATGCCTCACCTCTCCGTCCAGCTGGCGATGCCGCACCTGCCCGTCCGTCAGGCAATGCCGCGCCTGTCTGCGCAGCCGGGATTTCCTTTTGCGATTCGACCGTCGTTCCCTCGCCTACCCGTCCGGCTGGCGCCGTACCGGTTCTCCCGGTCTTCCGTTTAATGGCCTCCTCGAGGTTCCGGACTCGTCCCGATAGAGACAGGTACGTCCCGACGAGGAAAAGGATCAGCAATATGTTGAAAACGATCAGTAGTTCCATGATCGTGCATACTAAGCCCCCCAAACGCGCCGTGTCAAGTTACTCCTCCGGTCTCGAAATCCTGGCGGCGGTGTGATCACATCCCTGGAGAATCCGGAATTCAGAGACGTCGCGCCGGTTTCGTGCAGACCTCGCGCCGACACCTCGCCAGCCCGTCGCCGGTCCCGTGCGATTCCCGCGCCGGCACCTCGCCAGCCCGTCGCCGGTCCCGTGCGATTCCCGCGCCGGGATCGTTGACACGGCCCATACCGCCGTCTATATTCCGTTCGCTTGCCGATACACACCTTGGTTAATAAGCGGAAGTGAATTGGCGGATCCTTCGCGGAATCGAATTCAATAAGTTTCAGAGAGGAGCCTTTGATGTCCACGGTCTATCGCGTTGGCATAATCGGGTGCGGCAGCATCTCGCACCTCCACATGAAGGGATACCTGGGCGAAGAACGGTTCGAGGTCGTTGCGCTTTCGGACCCGGTTGCCGAGGCCAGGCAGGATTTTGGTGACCGCTACGGAATCGAAAAACGCTATGCCGACGTCCGTGAGATGATGGACACCGAGGGCCTGGACGTCGTCAGCATCTGCACCTGGCACAAGCTGCATGCACCGTTGACCATCGCCGCCTGCGCCCGTCGGCCGAAGGCCATCCTGTGCGAGAAGCCCATGGCCGTCAACATGGGGGAATGCGACGAGATGATGATCGCGGCGCGGCGGAACGACGTGAAGCTGGCCATCGCCCACCAGCGCCGTTTCAACCCGGTCTGGACCGACGCCCGGAACCTGGTGGCGGAAGGGGCGATCGGCGACGTGCGGCACGTCCACTGCAGCGGCAGCCAGGGCCTGCTGAACGACTGCTCCCACATGTTCGACTTCATGCGCTACGTACTGGGCGATCCCGCGCCGGAGTGGGTGATGGGGAACATCGAACGCAAGACCGACCGGTACGAACGGGACATCCGCATCGAGGACCGTAGCGCGGGCATCGTGGGCTTTGAAAACGGCACCGTGGGACAGCTCCTGCAGGAGCTTCATCCGGAACGCCGCCAGGGCGGCTACCTCTACGGAACGGACGGCATGATGGACGTGAACGAGCAGCGCGTTCTGCTTATCAATTCGAAGACCGGCGGCTGGGAGGAACGGCCATCCACTGGCGAGGATCCGAGTGTGGGCCAGGCCGTGGAACTGGCTGACTGGATCGAAGGCAAGTCGGAACACCGGGGAGAGGCCTCGAACGGCCGGGCTGCCGTGGAGATCATCATGGGGATCTACGAGTCGGCGCGGCTTCACGAGGTCGTCCAGATGCCCGTGCGCACCCACAGTTCGCCCATCGAGGAAATGCTCGAGGCCGGCGACCTGCCCGTGGAACGCCCCGGCCGCTATGACATTCGCGCCTTCCTCCTGCGCGGGGAGTCCATGCAGGGTGAGGAGCCGGACGAAGAAGATGAAGAAGGATGACCAGTCACGGTCCCGCGACCACGCTCAGACCGACGAGGCCCGCGACCACGCTCAGACCGACGAGTCCCGCGACCACGCTCAGACGGACGAGGCCTGTGACCACGCTCAGACCGACGAGGCCCGCGACCACGCTCAGACCGACGAGGCCCGCGACCACGCTCAGCAGGGCGAAGTTCGATCCGAGGCGGAAATCGGCGGAGCAGGCGACGGTGCGCAGATCGGCGAAGCACGCAAAATGGTAGAGATCGGCCGAACGGGGTTGATGGTCAGCCGCCTGGGTCTGGGCGGCGCGCCGCTAGCTGGCCTGTACCAGGGGGTTTCCGACGAGCAGGCCGCGCGGGTTGTGAACACCTACCTCGATCACGGACCCGGATTCATCGACACGGCCCCGCTGTACGGCAGTGGGGTGAGCGAGACCCGGTTGGGGGCGGTACTGTCGGCCCGCGTCCGCAATGCGCGCGTATCCTGCGACGGTCGCGGTTCCTTTGTGCTCGCCACCAAGGTGGGCCGCCTCCTCGTGCCCGACCCGGCGCGGGACCAGGACGTGTGGTCTGAGGATCTCCCGCCTGTCGGCCCCGTCTTCGACTACAGCTACGACGGCACGCTCCGGTCCCTCGATGAGAGTCTCACCCGCCTTGGCCTGGACAAGGTGGATATCCTCCATATCCACGACCCGGACAACCACTACGATGAGGCGATGAAGGGCAGCTACCGGGCGCTCGTCAGGATGCGCGACGAGGGAGTCATCCGGGCGGTCGGCGTCGGCATGAACCAGGCGAAGATGCTCGCGCGATTCGCGGTTGAAGGCGATTTCGACTGTTTTCTTTGTGCGGGCAGATACACCCTGGTGGACCACACGGCGCTCAAGCGGCTGTTGCCCCTGTGCGAAGAACGCAAGATCAGCCTCATTATAGGTGGGCCCTACAACAGCGGCATCCTGGCGCAGGGCGCTGTGGAGGGGGCGAAGTTCGATTACCGGAAAGCACCGCCCGGGATCGTGGAGCGGGTTCGTCGCGTTGAAGCGGTGTGCGGCCGCCACGGCACGTCCCTGAAGGCGGCGGCGCTGCAGTTCCCCCTGGCCCATCCAGCGGTGGCAGCGGTCATACCGGGTGCGCGTTCGCCGGAGGAAGTGGATGAGAACGTGGCGATGGCGGAGTTCGAGACCCCGGCGGATTTCTGGGCGGAACTTCGGCAGGAAGGGTTGATCCCTGACGAGGC
>JAPOOT010000268.1 GCA_026713285.1 Gemmatimonadota bacterium
ACGAGTATGCCACGCTCGGCCAGGTCGGCGGTGACGGCGGCGGCGTCTCCCACGTTGATCAGGACGAAGGCGGCCTGGCTGCGGATAAAATCGAGCCCGAGTTCTTCGCAAGCCGCGTAGTAAATCTCCTTGGAATCGTGGGCGGCCTGCCTGGTGCGCATCAGGTGGTCCGGATCGTCGAGCGCGGCGATGGCGGCGGTCATCACCATGGCGCTGGGCGCTCCAGCGTGATACTGGCGGATGCGTTTCATCACATGGGGCTGGGCCACGCCGTAACCGAAACGGAACCCCGCCAGCCCGTAGCTCTTCGAAAAGGTGCGGACCATGAGGACGTTTTCGTATTCCCGGACGAGCCTGGCGCCATCTGCGGCGGAGGCGTCCTCCACCAGGTCCATGTAGGCCTCGTCGATGAGGATGAACACGCGGTCGGGCACATCGGCGATGAAGCGGGACAGCGCTTCGTGGGTCAGTATCGTGCCTGTCGGATTGTTGGGGTTGGTAACGACGGCCATGCGGGTCCGTTCGTTGATGGCCGCGGCCATTGCCTCCAGATCGTAACCGTATTCCGGCGTCAACGGTGTCCGCACGGATCGTGCGCCGATGTCCGTTCCATATCGGACCATCAGTCCGAAGGAAGGATGAGGTTCGATGATTTCGTCTCCATCGGACAGGAAGGCGCGGGAAATGGCGTGCATGACATGTTCGGAACCGTCTCCCGCCGCGATCCATGTCTCGCCGGAACCAAGATGGGGTACCGCCAGCGACTCATCGTGGGGCACGCCGTGCAGTTCCGCCAGTTTGCGGAAGAGTGCGATCTGGTCTGCGTCTTCGTAGCGATTGATCCGGGCGCACCTGGCCTTCACCGCTTCGATGACGCCGGGCGAGGGCCCGATAGGATTCTCGTTCCGGCTCAGGCGGATGATGCCCGGCGGCAAGCCGATGCTCTGGTATTCTTCGTTATGCCTGCTCATGGCGGTCTACACAATCAATCCCACAAATTCGAGATCAGCCCCAGTTCTTCGAGACCCGTCTGACCAGCAGTACGCCGACCAGGATCAAACCCACGATGATACCGCGCGTCATCAGCAGGAAGGGCATGTCCTCCGGGTTGGCGTTGCGCAGCAGGAGCAGGTCGAATCCCGCCTGGTAGGTCCAGACGACGAGCAGGATCGCAAGCGACACGGGCGTGACGTACTTGATCATGTAGTAGAATATGCGTGGAATCTTGATTGCCGAACCTTCGTTGATCTCCGCCCACGCCTTGTCCATGCCGAAAATCCAGGCGAAAATAATGATCTCGAGAAAGGAAAAGACGACCAGTCCCACGGTCCCGATCCAGAAATCAAGCTCGTCGATGACGCCATGCTCGATGTTGAAGACGATGAAGTTGCCGAAGATGAAAAGAAAGGATACTACGACCATGGCCGCCTTCTTTCGCGGCCAGCCCATCTCGTCCTGTAGGAAGGCCATGGGTGGTTGGGTCAGCGCTACCGTCGATGTGATGCCGGCGAAAAAGAGCAGACCGAACCACAGCGTCCCGATGAACTGTCCCAGGGGCAGTTGCTGGAAGATCAGGGGCATGGACTGAAAGCCCAGGTCGAAGGATCCGCCGGTCGCGATGGCCTCGGTAGCGGTGACGCCGAAGAAGGCCACGGCTACGGGAATGGCGATGGAACTGCCCAGCACCACCTCGGCGAAGCCGTTGCTCATGGAGGTGGTCAATCCGGTCAGGGCAACGTCCTGCCGGGCGCGGACATAACTCGCGTAGCACTGCATGCTGCCGATGCCGATGCCCAGGGAGAAGAATATCTGACCCGCGGCCGCTAGCCATACGCTGCCTTCCGAGAGCCGGCTGAGATCCGGATTCCAGATCCAGGCGAAACCGGCCATGACGCTTTGGTCCGGCATGGACGGATCGGGCGTGCCCAGGGTAAGCACCCGCGCCACCAGCACGATCGCGAAAATCAACAACATCGGCATGGCGAACTTGGCCAGGGTCTCGATGCCTCGGACCACGCCCCGGGTCAGCACCCAGAATACGATGCCGAGATTGATGAGGAAGAAGACGTAGGCGGTGGCAACGCTGCTGAAGTAGGCACTTTCGGAGACGCCCTGGAAGCTGCTCAGGAACGCGCCCATCTCCGCCTGGGTGCTGATGCCGAAGTACTCGCCGGTCAGCGAGAAGAAGCTGTAGGCCAGGGTCCACGACTGCACGTAGGAATAGTAGAGCGCGAAGGCCACCGGCGCCGCGATGCCGAGGACGCCGATGTACTTTGCCGCCGGGTGTTTCCACAGGCGGTACAGGATACCCGGCGTGGTGCCGTGGCCATGCTTGCCTCCGAACCGGCCCACGCTCCATTCCACCCACATCATGGGGATGCCCACGACCAGGAACGCGACGAAATAGGGAATCATGAAGGCCCCGCCGCCATTTGCGGCCGCCTGGACGGGGAACCGCAGGAAATTCCCCAGGCCGATGGCGTTGCCCGCCATGGCCATGATCAGGCCCAGGCGGCTTTGCCAGACTTCCCTTCCGTGGTGTTCCGACATCGTTTTCTCCTTCCAGGCTGTCAGTGGCTATTTCACTTTGCCCCGGCCGGCGACGGGCCAGACGACTTCCACCTGCTCGCCCCGAACGCCGTTGAGTTCGTCGTGCAGGTTCAGCGCCATTTCCTGGTGCAGGGGAATGATCGACAGGCGCTCTCCGACCTTGAAGCGATGCGCGCACCGTGACACGTCCACGTGGCCGTGTTCCACGGACATGCCGTATATCTCCGCTTCGGGATGTTCGATGATATGGCCGTAGGGTGTGGGCGGGTAGCTGGCGAAGGTCTTCATCCCGCCGTCGATGATGATGCGGTCCGGCGTAGGGGCGCTCACCACGGTGACGATCATGCGGCAGGCGCAGCGCTCTGCATTGAGCATGCCGGAGTTCCCGATGCGGCTCATGCCCTCCCAGATGTAGGAACCGCTGCGGGTTTCGGTGCAGCCCATAGCCTTCGAATTCTCCTCGCCACCCGTGCCGCCCCCGCTGATGATCTCGATGGGGATGCCCTTCTCCGTGATCCGTTCGACGGTCTCACGCAAGAACCCTTTTGCTTCAATTGGACTGGGGAAGATCATGACGCCCTTGAACGCGAGACCGCGCAGGTCCATGATGCGTTCGGCCAGGTCCGCCGCCGCTTCGGGCGACTGGACGCCGCAACGCTTCGTGCCCGTATCCAGCTCGATGATTACGTTGACCCTGCATCCGTCCTGCAAGGCCCGGTCCGAAGTGCCCTGTGCCGTGATGACGTCGTCGACGGCCACGGTGATCTCGGTACGCCTGGCTACACGGGTAAGGCGTTCCACCTTTCGGGGACCCACGATGTTGTAGGGGACCAGGATGTTCTCGATGCCCGCCGCGGCCATGACTTCCGCCTCGCCGAGTTTCTGGCAGCAGATGCCGATCGCTCCGGCTCCGACCTGGCGGTGGGCGATTTCCGGGATCTTGTGACTTTTTGTATGGCATCGAAGGGCGATACCGAGATTGCGGCAGTGCTTCGCCATGGACGCGATATTCCGCTCCATCACGTCCAGGTCGGCCACGTAGGCCGGGGTGTCCAGTTCGTCGATATGCATGGTGTCCCGAGTCTATGGTGCAACTGTTTCAGGCGCACGTCATTTATGTATATGCGGTATATGCGACTTACACGTCATCGTAATTACGACTCACACATCATTGTATATACGACTTACACGTCTTCGACGAATAAACTGTATGCCCGCGAACTATATATTCACGTCGTTTGCCGACAAGACAGATTAACCGTCCAAGGGCTAGAGACTGCCCTTGGTGGACGGCACGCCCGATACCCGGTCATCCATGGCCACGGCCTGGCGCAGGGCCCTGGCCGACGCCTTGAAGACCGCCTCGACCTGGTGGTGGGCGTTTACGCCGGAGAGCAGGGCAACGTGCAGGGTGACCCGTCCGTGGTGGACGAGGGCCCCGAAGAACTCCCGCACCATTTCCGTGCTGAAATCGCCGACCGAAGACCGGGTGAAATCGGCGTCGAATTCCAGGTGCGCCCGACCGCTTACGTCGAAGACGGCCCGGGCCAGTGCCTCGTCCAGTGGTGCGTAGGCATGGCCGAATCGCGCAATGCCGGATCCGTCGCCGATCGCCCTGGCAAGGGCCTGCCCGAGGCAGATCCCAACGTCTTCCACCGTGTGATGATCGTCGATATGCAAATCGCCGGTACAGGCAAGATCTAAGTCGAACCCCGCGTGCTTCACGAAACTCCCCAGCATGTGGTCGAAGAAACCGATGCCGGTTTGTCCGGAAAGCTTGCCTTCGCCCTCGAGGGTGAGGGTCAGCTCGATACGGGTTTCCAGGGTTTCGCGCGCTATCGTGGCGGTGCGAGGCACGGATACCTCATTACGTTGGCGGGTTGGCCGACTCTGTTCATGCGGTTCGTGTCAGTTTTGACCTGTAACAGTAGGTCCGTGGATCGGGATTGTCAAGAGGTTCCGGCGCACGTTCCGGCGTGCGTACCGGCCCCCTGCGGACCTTCGCCGGTTCCGATTGTTTTCTTCGTAAACTAACCTGCATCCACCCAGGTGGGAGGTGGGTAACCGATGACAATGAACCCGTTCGCCAACTGGAATGACACATGAAGACAAAACACGACATATCGCAAGTATCGAGGTTTCTACAGCGCAACCCGGCCTGGTCGCAAGTGATATGCGTCGTGGGGGTTGCCTTGTTGATCATCCTCGGTCCCATCTTCATGTACGGACTGCTGTTCCACGCCGGATCGGACACGGTCCGGATGCTGTTCAGCGTACCCTGGTGGCCCGTCGTCCTCCTCGTAGTGCTCGTCGCTTTGCTCAGCCTTCTCCACGGGAACGCGGGTGTC
>JAPOOT010000205.1 GCA_026713285.1 Gemmatimonadota bacterium
GAGGCGGGATGAATTGGCCCTCGCCGAATCGGACGATACGGGCAAACCCGTTGCCCTGGCGGAATCGGTGGATATCCCCCGCGCCGCGAGCAACTTCCGGTTCTACGCCACGGCCATCGAGCACTTCGCCAGTGAATCCCACGCCATGGGTAAAGGCGCTCTCAATTATACCCTGCGCGGCCCCATCGGTATCGCCGGGTGCATATCGCCCTGGAACCTGCCCCTCTACCTGCTGACGTGGAAGATCGCGCCGGCGCTGGCCGCCGGCAACTGCGTGATCGGCAAGCCTTCCGAACTCACCCCAACCACCGCGTTCCTGCTCTCCGGGATCTGCAGGGAAGCGGGACTGCCGGCCGGGGTGCTGAACATCGTGCACGGCTACGGCCACAAGGCGGGAGCGGCCGTGGTGGAACATCCCCGGGTCCACGCCGTATCTTTCACCGGAGGAACGGACACGGGCAGGAAGATCGCGGCCGCGGCCGCGCCCCTATTCAAGCGGATTTCCCTCGAACTGGGCGGGAAAAACCCGAATGTCGTCTTCGCGGACTGTCCCTACGAGGATGCTTTACAGACCGCCCTGCATTCCTCGTTCTCCAACCAGGGCGAGATCTGCCTGTGCGGTCCGCGCATCTTCATCGAACGGCCGCTCTACGACACCTTTCGGGACGATTTCGTCGAACGGACCCGGCAACTGACCGTCGGCGATCCAAGGTCTGCGGGCAACCGGCTCGGCGCCGTCGTTTCCGCGGACCACATGGACAAGATCCTCGCCTACATCGAACTGGCCGGTGACGAAGGCGGGCGGGTCCTCTGCGGCGGCCAACGGGTTCGGGTAAACGGGCGCTGCCGGGACGGTTTTTTCGTGGCGCCCACGGTGATCGAAGGCCTGTCACCGGACTGCCGGACCAACCAGGAGGAGATCTTCGGTCCCGTCGTTTCGCTCCTGCCCTTCGATACCGAGGAGGAAGTCATCGCCCAGGCCAATGGTACGCCTTACGGCCTGGCCGCCATGCTGTGGACCGAAAACCTGGGCCGGGCCCATCGCGTCGCCGAACGCCTGCACGCCGGCATCATCTGGATCAACTGCTGGATGTTGCGGGACCTCCGTACGCCATTCGGTGGTATGAAACAGTCGGGGGTCGGCCGGGAGGGAGGGATCGAGGCCCTGCGCTTCTTCACGGAACCCAAGAACGTGTGTATCAGGATGTAGGCGATTTGATACGGAGCCTGGCATTGCAGGTCGAATTGGAGGCTATCATTGCATCCGCATTATGATTCCGACCGCGCGCCCGAACCGGTAGGACCCTACCCCCATGCCCGCCGGGTGGGGAACCTGCTGTTTCTTTCGGGCATCGGCCCACGCGCCAGGGGCCGGCAGGATATCCCGGGCGTGACCCTTGGACCGGACGGTGAGATCGAATCCTACGATATCGAGGAGCAGTGCCATTCCGTGTTCCGCAATGTCCGCAGCATCCTCGAAGACGCGGGCAGCGACTGGGAGCGCCTCGTGGACATTACCGTGTACCTCACCGACATGGAGGCCGACTTCGCCGTGTTCAACCGGGTCTACAGCGAGTATTTCAAGGACAACCAGCCCTGCCGCACCACGGTCGGCGTTTCGCGCCTGCCGACCAAAATCGCCATCGAACTGAAGTGCATCGCCACCATCTGAAAAAGGAGGTTCGATCATGCCGGTAACGGCTCCTTTCAACTTCAAGGCCTGGATAGACGAACACAGGCACCTCCTCAAACCCCCAGTCGGCAACCAGTGCGTTTACACGGAGGCGGAAGACTTCATCGTCATGGTAGTCGGCGGACCGAACGCCCGAAAGGACTACCACTACAACGAGGGCGAGGAGTTCTTCTACCAGGTGGAGGGGGACATCGTACTGAAGATCATCGAGGACGGGGAACCGGTGGACGTCCCGATCCGGGAAGGCGAGATCTTCCTGCTGCCCGCCGGCGTGCCGCACTCGCCCCAGAGGCCGGCGGACACCGTAGGCCTGGTCATGGAGACCAGGCGCAGAAGCGGTGAGATCGACGGTTTCATGTGGTACTGCGAAAGCTGCGGGAAAAAACTCTACGAGGAACGTTTCGAACTGGAGGACATCGTCATTCAGTTGCCGCCCGTCATGAACCGGTTCTTCAGCAGCAAGGAGAACCGGACCTGCAAGATCTGCGGCGCCATCATGCCGAAACCGGAAGGCGGGTGACCAGGGAATTTGGCGGCGCGAAGCCGGATCTCTACGTTTTTCACGGATTTTCGAGCCCTTTTCCGACTGAAAGATTGAATATAAGCATCGAGCGGCGCGTTTCAGCGTATCCCGGCGTCAATACGCGGGAAGTCCCCGCGCGGAAAGCCGTATCCACGCCAGAACGCGGTGCTTGACGGATTGCTAAACTTTAAAACCGGTAAAAGTTGACAACTTACCGGTTTATGCTTATCTTATGTTTAGTAAATCGGGGATGCTTTCGGAAAGGGGTAGAGTATGGTAATCATTTACCGCGGATTCGAAGGCAATAAGGTGTTCAAGTGGAGCCGGGGGAAATCGGACCGGGTTACCGTGATGTTTCCGGCGAAACCGTTCTTTAACCGGTGCATCAGCCGCGTGCTAGACCAGACACGTGCCGGAAA
>JAPOOT010000263.1 GCA_026713285.1 Gemmatimonadota bacterium
CATTGGCACTCGGCCCGGTGTGTCGACAGGCAGCGCTGTGACTATGATCGACCGCTTTACTCCGCGCGCTGCTCGTTGATGCCCCAGTCATAATGCAGGTAGTCGACGTCCACGTCTTTCCGGTTCAGCAACGCACGCGCCGCATCATCCGGCACGTAGGGGGCGATGTACTCCAGGACTTCCCGCTGGTTCTTCCCGAAGTCGTCCTCGTACCAGTCCATGATCGGCGACAGCCAGACGGTGTTATCCTCCGGGTCGGCTCGGAACTTACTGGGATCGGCGAAAAAGACCAATGTATTCGCCCTCAGTTGCCGGTCCATGTCCTCCGCTGTGAACGCTTCGGTCATGAGTGGCGGGCACCCTATAGAGGCGCACACGAGGGCGAAGTGGACCAGGGGCTCGTCCATCTTGCGCAGGATATTGTGCTCGATGTCATCCAGCGAGTATTCCCTGCCCTGGATGTCGATCTTGTAATCCTTCCAGATGCTGTACCCCAACAGGCTGACGTGATTCTTGATACTGCTCGTGGGGTAGAAGTGCAGCATCCCGCGGATCGTCAACGCGTTGTAGGTATTGATCCAGAAGGCGAAGACCTCGTTGCGGTCCTTCAGCCCATCCGGGTCCACGCCCTTGATCATCTCCAGGTAGCCGTCCAACGTACCCACGTCGCGGGCCTTCCAGGTCCGGTAGTCGATCATGCCCAGGTCATCGACGTACTTCTTCAACAATCCGTCGTACACGGAATGGTCCACTGTGCCGCCTCCCTGCGCTCGAGCGGTTCCGGTAAACATGATCGCCGTCAGCGCAACGGTCATCAAGGTAGTCCATTGTCGGATTAGCAACAGTCTTGTTCGCATCGTTCGCGCCCCCTATTTCCCTTGCCCGAGATGGGATTTCCTGCTATCTTTCATTCACTTCCGCAGACGTTCCACGGACTGGTTACATCCTTCCCAGGCGGTAAGAAACTATGGAAACGAAATCTCGCGTCAACATCGTCTACGTCCTCGCCGCGCTCCTGATCCTGGCCGGATTGATCTCGGCCATAGTGGGCGAAATGAGATCGCCCGAAGTGGCCGTCATATTCGATGCGGATGGCTCAATCTCTTCCAACCCCTACTCGGTCGATCTGGAATTCGCCTTGACGGACGCCGACGAGAACGAATTCACCATTGCCCAGTTCGAGGGCCAGGTCCGGGTTGTCAACTTCTGGGCCACCTGGTGCGGCCCATGCCGCGACGAGATTCCCCACTTCCAGGCGTTCCATGAAAAGTACGAAGAAAAGGGCGTCAAGGTCATCGGCATCGCCCTCGACGAGCAAGGTGCGGAAATCGTACAGCCATTCGTCGAGGAAATGAACATGACCTACCTTTCCCTCATCGACACCACGCAGAAGGCCGCCAGGGAGTTCGGCGGGATCTACGGTATTCCGACCACATTCATCATCGACCGCGACGGAATGGTCCAGAAGAAACACGTAGGCTACATGTCCTACGACAACCTGGAATCCGCCGTGCTGCCGCTGCTGGCGAACTAGGTTGCATCTGCTGCTGGCGAACCAGGTTTTACATACGGCCGATGCTCCTCTAGCCAATGCTCTGCCGGCCGATGCGCGTCGGTATATACGGTCACGGTTCCTCCGATCGTTGCTCCTTCCGGCCGCTGCTCATCCGGCCGTTTCCCGAACTCGAACCGATGCTTTGCCGTGCGCGCCGAATTCACCTCCCCGAGCCGAATTCACCTCTCCGTGCCGTGCAGTCTCCCGAGCGTCAACGCAAGGTTACGCCCCAATCCCTCCACCGCCGCCTGGCGCTTCTCGTCTTTCAATCTACCATCATCCGTAAACGCTCCGTGCGCGCCCGGAACCGCCACCTGATCCGGCAGGATCATTACGTGGATGTTGCTTAAGATCGATCGCACGTGCACGAGTCCGCGCAGACCGCCCAGCGCACCTGGTGAAGCGCTCATCAACGCGGCCGTCTTGTTTCGGAAGACCGCCAGCCTCTCCTCGCCCCGCGCGGGCCTGGATGCCCAGTCGATCGTGTTCTTGAGGAGCGGCGTGATGGAACTGTTGTATTCCGGCGCGGCGATCAGCAGACCCTGGCTGGCCATCATCAACGCCTTGAAGCGGACCGCGTTCTCCGGAATTCCATCCCGTTCTTCCAGGTCGCCGTCGTACAATGGCATGGGATAATCGCGCAAATCGACCAGGTCGACCTCGGCCCCGGCTTCCTCTGCGCCACGCGCCGCGATACCGACCAGTTTCCTGTTGAAAGATCCCATCCGCGCACTGCCGGCAAATGCAAGAATTCTGGGTACATAGCTCATGTGGTTTTCGCTTTCTCCCACTGTTGATTCGGTTATTTAAATAGCAGTCCTGAACTAATTCAGCATCATTACTAAGCCACGCCGGAATCGCCCAGCGGCACGACCTCCAGTCTACTGTCCTGCACGCCCTTCAGCCCGCGATGGCACCGCTCCGCGGCACGACCTTCAACCCACTGTCCCGCACGGCCTTCAGCCCATTCTCCCACGGCACGAACCGGGCCCGCGTTGGCGCCGCCCCGCCGCACGCCCTTCAACCCTCGATGGCACCGCTCCACAGCGAGTCCCGCGGAACGACGCTAAGGTACTATAAAAAGTCGTGATACAAACCCCGAAAGTCAAGGGAGGATTGAACACTGGATGCGCCGGTCCTATCGGCTGCTTCACCCCTTCCGGCAAGGACTTTCCGGGCGGTTGAACGACGGAGAAACACCTTGACTGCATGGGCTTGTATTGCTATGGTTCCAACATCGTAAACGCAACGTCCTCACAGGGCTTTCCGACGCGCTGCCGCGATGGGTTCAGCGCGGTATTCCGAGACGGAATCCCGGTTACTCCGAACCGGCCGGAAACCGGCCTAATCAATCCTGCCCATGCCCCGATCCAAAGGAACGCTGACGCCCGCCATGGCGCAATACGCCAGGATGAAGGATCAGCACAAGGATGCGATTCTCTTCTTCCGCATGGGGGATTTCTACGAGACCTTCGAAGACGACGCCAAACTGGTCTCGCGCGTCCTGGGCATCACGCTGACTGCCCGCAACTCGGGCACCGGCGGCGGGGAGAAGACGCCGCTGGCCGGCGTGCCCTATCACGCCGTGGAGAAGTACATCGCCGAACTCGTGGGCTCGGGATACAAAGTGGCGGTCTGCGAGCAGGTCGAAGATCCGAAAAAGGCCCGCGGCGTGGTCAAGCGGGACGTGGTGGAGGTCGTCACGCCGGGGACGACGATGCTGGCGCAGACCCTCGATCCCGGCGAGAACAACTACATGGTCGCCCTCGCTTTCGACGAGGCGGAATACGGCCTGGCCTTTCTCGATCTTTCCACCGGCGAGTTTCGTGCGGCGGAACTGAACGAGGACGACCTGCTCAGCGAACTGAACCGCCTCGATCCCGCCGAAGCGATCGTGTCCTACGACCGGGCGGAACAAGCAGCGGCCCTGCTTGAATCCCGGTTCCCCGACATGACGATCAGCCGCCTGGAGGAGTGGGCGTTTTCATACGATCACGCGCGCCAGGTCCTGCTCGATCATTTCGAGGTGTTGACGCTCAAGGGATTCGGTTGCGACGAAATGGCCGCAGGCGTCTCCGCGGCGGGCGGCATGCTGGTCTATCTCCGGGAGACCCAGAAGAACCGGCTGGCCCACCTGAAGACCATGGCCCGCTACGACGTCGCGGACTCCATGCTGATGGACACCGAGACCCAGCGCAACCTGGAGCTGATTACCTCGTTGCGGGACGGCGGCCGCGAAGGTACGCTCCTTTCCGTGATGGACCGGACCTACACGCCCATGGGCGCCCGATTCATGCGCCAGGCGATCACCCGGCCGCTGGTTTCGGCCGAAGCCGTCCTGGCCCGACAGGGGGCAGTAGGCGAACTCCACGCGGATCACGGCACGCGGGATGCGTTCGCGGACCTGCTCAAGACCATGGGGGACCTGGAGCGCCTTGCGGCCAGGGTCGGGTCCGAACGGGCGAATGCCCGCGACCTGATCGCGTTGAAGGCCGCCCTGCACGTCGTCCCGGTCATCAGGGAAACGCTCAAAACCCTGAAAGCCGGATTGTCCGCAGGCCTCCGGGACGG
>JAPOOT010000138.1 GCA_026713285.1 Gemmatimonadota bacterium
GCAAAACGACCGGATCGGCATGGTGGTCTTCGCGGGACGCAGCTTCACGCAGTGCCCGCTTACGCTGGACTACGAGGTGCTGCTCGGCCTGTTGGAACAGGTGGAGATCGGGTTGACCGAGGACGGCACGGCCATTGGAATCGGAATCGCCAATTCCGTCAACCGGTTGCGCCAGAGCAGCGCTGAAAGCAAAGTGGTCATCCTGTTGACCGACGGCGTGAACAACACGGGCGCGATCGACCCGATCACCGCGGCAAAGGCGGCCAATGCGCTGGGGATCAAGATCTACTCGGTCGGCATAGGAAAGGAAGAAGGCGCGCCGATTCCCGTCGATGACCCTGTGCTCGGACGCACGTACGCCCGAAATCGGGACGGCAGCCTCGCGCTCACGGAAATCGACGAGGAAACCCTGCGGCAGGTCGCTAGTATAACGGGCGGTTTCTATTTCAAAGCGACCGATGGCGAGATGCTTTCCCACATTTATCAACGGATAGACGCGCTTGAACGTACGGAAATGAGCGTCATAGCCTACTCGAGGTATACCGAGTTATTCGGTTTTTTCCTGTTGCCGGCCATGTTTCTTGTGCTGGCCGAGGTCCTGTTGACACACACCCGGCTGAGGAGACTCCCCTAGGCCGGGGAGGACGCGTACCGGTTCTCCGGAGCAGACATGCGATTTGCCCAACCCGAGTTTCTTTACCTGCTTGCGATTGCGCCGCTGCTCATCCTTTTCTTTATCGTTCGGTTCCGGCACAGGCGCGACGTGCTCATGAAGTTGGGCGAGCAGGCACTGCTGGACAGACTGTCCCGATCAACCGTCGCCGGCAGGCAGCCGGTCAAGGCGGCGCTCGTGGTCCTGGCCCTGGTCTGCTTTGTTCTTGCACTCGCGCGTCCGCAGTTCGGAACCCGGTCCGAAACAATACGTCAGACCGGATTTTCTGTCATGGCCGCACTGGATGTTTCCAATAGTATGCTGGCCGAGGATGTCCGGCCGAATCGCCTCATACGGGCCAAATATGCCGTCCGGTCTCTGGTGAGAAAACTCCGGAACGATCAGATAGGGCTGGTTGTTTTCGCCGGATCCGCTTTTCTGCAGTGTCCGCTGACTTCCGATTACAGCATCGTCGAGCTCTTTCTGGACGGCATCGATACCCGGACGGTGGGCACGCAGGGAACGGCCATATCGCAAGCGCTGCAAATCGCGGGCCAGTCGTTTCAACAGGACCACAGGGGATACAAAGCCATCGTACTGATCACCGACGGAGAAGACCACCAGGAAGACCCGGTCGCCGTCGCAGCGGATCTGGCGGCCCAGGGCGTACGCGTTTACGTGGTGGGCATCGGTACCCCGAACGGCGTACCCATACCCATCATGGGCGAGGACGGCACGGTCGCCGGCCACATGCGGGACCGGTCCGGCGCAGTGGTCATGAGCCGTCTGGACGAGTCCACGTTGCGTCAGATCGCGGAAACGACCGGAGGCGCTTACTACAGGGCTTCGCCGGGGGGTGAAGAAATGGACCTGGTATACGATACCATCTCCTCGCTGGAGAGGGCGGAGTTCGAAAGCAGGGAATTTACGCAGTACGTTGAACGTTTCCAGTATATATTGTTGTTCGGTTTGCTGTTGCTGGTCGCGGATACCGTGATACGGGACCGCAGATTGCTCGACGTATCGCCGGAATCGGAACCAAAGCCATGAGCGTAATCCTGGTCATCCTGTTGTTTCTCGGTTGGCAGCCTGCCGCGAAGAATGCTCGCGGAAACGAACTGTACCAACAGGAAAAATACGAAGAGGCGCTGGCGGCCTATACTGAAGCACTGGCGGAGGACGGCGAAAACCCGGCCTTGCACTACAACCGGGCCAACGCGCTGTACCGCTCCGAGCAGTATCCCTCTGCCGTGCAGTCGTATACGAACGCACTGGACGGCGAAGCGCCGCTCGATGGCCGGGCCCGGTACAACCTGGGCAACAGCCTGTACCGCATGGGCCGGCTTGAAGACTCCATCGAGGCTTACAAGGAGGCCCTTCGTATCAAGTCGGACGATCTCGACATGAAATACAACCTGGAATTCGTGACTCGACAGCTACAGGAGCAGCAGGAAGAACAGGAACGCCGGAACGCGCAGAACCGTCAGGATAACGATGAGGATCAGGAAGACCGGGAGGACCGGGAGGACCAGGAGGATCAGGAGAATCAGGAAGACCGGGAGGACAACGGGAATCAGCAGCCGGAAGGAGAGGATGATTCGCAACGGCAGCAGGCTCCCAGGGAGGGTGAACTGAGCAGAGCAGAGGCGGAACGACTCCTGAATGCCCTGAACAGGGATGAGCGGGATATTCAGCGTCGACTGCGCAGACAGCAGGCCACCCAGGTCAATCCGGAGAAAGACTGGTAACCGTTCCACGAATCGCGATGGAAACACCATGATTGTCATGAAATTCGGCGGCACTTCCGTCGGCAGCGCGGAGGCCATTCAACAAGTCGTCGAGATCGTCGGAAAATACCGCGAACGCGATCCGTTGGTGGTCCTGTCCGCCATGAGCACGGTAACCGACGCGCTTCGGGAAATGGCCGCGGAGGCCTGTGGAGGGACGGAGCCCTCGGCTTCCCTCTCGGCTTTGCGCAAACGCCATGACGAGACGATTCGCGCCTTGGCCGAAGGGGAGGAGCGGAACCGGGCCCTCGAGGTCTGTGACGGACTGATCGATGAACTGTCGGGAATCCTGCACGGTATCACGCTGCTCAGGGAACTGTCCCCGCGTTCGGTCGACCTGGTCAGTTCCTTCGGCGAGCGCTTATCCGTGGTTGTCGTCTCCGCGGCCCTCAGGTCGGCCGGCCTGTCGTCTCTTCCCGTCGATGCGCGCGAATACGTGAAGACCAACGAGCGCTACACCGAAGCGGAAGTGAATGTCGCCGAAACGGAACGGCGCTTGTCGGCGGGACTGATCCCCATGGTATCCGGCGGACGCATTCCCATCATAACGGGGTTTATCGGTTCGACCGATGAAGGGGTCACCACGACCCTCGGGCGGGGCGCCTCGGATTACACCGCCTCCCTTGTCGCCGGTGCGTTACAGGCAGAAGAAGTATGGATCTGGACGGACGTGGACGGCGCGATGACGGCCGACCCGCGCATGGTCGAGGACGCCCGGGTGCTCAAGGAGATTTCGTATCTCGAGGCCGCCGAGATGTCCTATTTCGGCGCCAAGGTGCTCCATCCCATGACCATGCAGCCCGCGGTAAAACAGGAGATTCCCATCCGGATCCGGAACACCTTCCGGACCGAAAACGGCGGTACGGTCATTTCTTCGCGCACCTTTGAGGCCCCGCTGGGGGTGAAGGCCGTGACGAGCATCGACCGGCTCTGCCTGATCGTGGTCGAAGGAACCAGTCTCAGCAGAACGCCGGATACGCACGCCCGGCTCTTCAAGACCACGGCGGAACGCAAGACCCAGGTCATCATGATTACGCAGGCTTCCTCCGAACACGACATCTGCCTGGTCGTAGACGAAAGGGACAGCCAGGGAACCGTCCGGGCGCTGAAGGAGGAATTCCGTCATGAAGTCGCCGAAGGCAGCCTGGAGGAGATCTCGGTGCAACCCGACCTGGCCGTGGTGGCGGTGGTCGGCGGCGGCATGAAGGGAACCCCGGGCATCGCGGCCCGCACATTCGGCATCCTCGGCGAACACGGGGTCAATATCATCGCCATCGCCCAGGGTTCATCGGAGCTGAACATTTCATTCATCGTCGAACGGAACGACCTGCAGAAGACCGTTCAACTGGTACACGCGTCCTTTGGACTCGGAGAGGACGGAGGTTTTGAGTAAAATAAACCTGTTTCAGTTCGGGAAGGGCAATATAGGCGGCGCATTGGTCAGGCAGGTGGTGGACCGGACCGGGTCCCTGGCCGATGCGAGCGGCCTTCGTTTCGAGTACGTCGGGATCTGCGGCCGGGACTACGTGGTATTCGATCCAGGGGGACTCAACGAGGCGCTTCAAGTAACCGGTGGACTCGACCGGTTGCTCGACGACGGGGACAGGCGCGCGGCCTACCCGGGCGCGGTTGCCATGATGGATAGTCTGCTGGATGATCCACCCGCGAACCTGTGCGTTATCGATACTACGTCCGCCGATATGACCGAAGTGCACCTGGGCTGTCTGCGCCGCGGCATTCCGGTCGTGACGGCCAACAAGAGACCCATCACCGATCGGAGCGGCGCGTACGAAGAGATCCAGCGGCTCGGGCGCGCCAGGCGAATGCGGTACTGGTACGAAACGACCGCCGGCGCCGGGCTGCCCGTCGTCAGTACGGTCAAGGAACTGGTGGACACCGGCGACGTGGTGACCGAGATCGCGGGATGCCTCAGCGGTACGCTGGGATACATCTGTTCCCGGCTCGACCGCGGGGGAGCCTTCTCGGAGATCGTCCGGGAAGCGAAGGAACTCGGTTATACCGAACCCGATCCGCGGGACGACCTGAACGGCATGGACGTTGCCAGGAAAGCGCTGATCCTCGCGCGTGAGATCGGGCACCGGCTTGAAATCGAAGGGCTGGAGATCAAGGGTATGGTCTCCGACGCCCTGCTTGAAGCCCCTTCGGTCGAGGCGTTCATGGATATGCTCGCCCTGGAAGACGCGGACTACGCGCAGCGGGTCGAATCCTGCGGAAACAACGGGCAGGTGCTGCGATTCGTCGCGACGGTGGGAGACGACACTTGCCGGGTGGGACTCGAAAGTGTGGACCGGGAGAGTCCCCTGGGAAGCTTGACCGGTCCGGATAACATGGTCGTATGCACCACGAAACGATACCGAGACAACCCGCTGATCGTGCGGGGGCCGGGCGCCGGGCCTGAGGTTACCGCCGGTGGCCTGTTCGGAGACCTGATCAAGGCCGCGAGAATGCTGTCCGGCAGCAATCATCCTTAACCTGTACACCTGATCCGGGAGCATGAAGTGTCGAAGAATGAGATCAAAGTGGGTATCCTGGGCGCCACCGGAGCGGTAGGACAGCGGTTCGTCCAGTTACTCGAAAACCATCCGTGGTTCAGGGTCACCGCGCTTGCGGCTTCGGAGCGGTCGGCCGGCAAACCCTACTCGGAAGCCGTGACCTGGCGGCTGGATACGCCGATCCCGGCAGCCGTGGTCGAGATACCCGTATCGCTTTGCGAGCCGGGACTGGACTGCGATCTGGTATTCTCCGGCCTGGATTCCGCGGTGGCGGGTCCCATCGAGGCGGCTTTCGCGGCGGCCGACTATGCCGTGGTGAGCAATTCGAAGAACCACCGCATGGACGAAGACGTGCCCCTGCTCGTTCCCGAGGTCAATGCGGACCATTGCGGGATCATCGACCGGCAGCGGAAGCGCAGGGGGTATGGGCGCGGGTTCATCGCGACCAATCCGAACTGCTCCACCATCGGTCTTGCGATGGCGCTGAAACCGATTGCCGACCGCTTTGGAATAACGCGGGTCGCGGTTACCACCATGCAGGCCCTGTCCGGCGCCGGTTATCCGGGGGTCTCCTCGCTCGAAATCCTCGATAACGTGCTTCCCTACATCGGGGAAGAAGAAGAGAAGATGGAGCGGGAAACCCTGAAACTGCTAGGCAGGTTCCACGACGGCCGGATTAAAAACGCCCGGACTGTCGTCAGCGCCCAGTGCAACCGGGTACACGTCCAGGACGGACACATGGAATGCGTCTCGGTGGCCCTGGAGAACGAGACAGACGTAAACGGCCTCGCCGAAGCGCTGCGCAACCACCGGGGGCCGCCCCAGGAACTCGGCCTGCCATTTGCCCCCAGGCGCCCGATTATCGTCCGCGATGAACCGGACCGGCCGCAGCCGAGGATAGACCGCGACGCCGAAAACGGCATGGCCGTGACGGTGGGGCGCATACGGCCGTGCTCCGTACTCGACATGAAATTCGTGGTGCTGTCCCACAATACCGTCCGCGGGGCCGCCGGTACCGCCATCTTGAACGCGGAACTGCTGCGGACCCGGGGGTTTCTGGACTGAGCGTATGAAACACTGGATTCACATTGGCCTCATCGCGTTGCTGCTTCTCATCTCTCCATCCGTATCGGGGCAGGAGATCTCCGTCACCGCGGAGGTGAGCCGTAACCGGATGACGGTCGACGAAACACTGATGCTGACTGTCTCGGTCTCCGGTTCCAATCTGGGCGACGTCCCGAAGCCCGTGTTGCCCGACATGCAGTCGTTCATCGTCATCGGCAGCACCTCCTCCACGTCCTCCAGCTTCAATCTGGTTAACGGAAAACTGTCCTCGTCCAGATCGGTCCGGTTCATCTACCAGTTGAAGCCCCGGAATACGGGGACCTTCGTCATCGACGCGGCTGAGGTGACTTACGACGGCGTGACGCACGAAACCACGCCGATTTCGATAGTGGTTGCTCCGTCCGCCTCAGGCGCCGCCTCCGCGGCGGGAAACCGTGTCGCACCGGGGGGCGGTTCCCCTTCCTCGGCCATGGGTTCAATGCAGGATGACACGGCACAACCGGACCTGGGCGACGCAGTGTACATCCGGACCACCCTGGACAAGAAGCAGGCCTACGTGGGTGAGCAGGTAACGGTGACCTATACGCTATATACCCGCCTGGGTCTTTCGAACGCGCGTTACGACGTAGTCCCCTCCTATACCGGTTTCTGGATGGAAGAGCAGTTTACCGCGCATCACCTCGATTTCATGGAAGAAATCATCGCCGGCCGGAGGTACGCCGTATCGAAACTGCGTCAGATCGCCTTGTTCCCCACCGTGACCGGGGAGCTGACCATCGACCCGCTGTCGATGGTCTGTGACGTACAGGGCGAAAGGTCCCGAAGAAGCCTCTTCGACAGCTTTCTCAACGATCCCTTCGATACGTTTTTCTCGAACACGCGCCAGATCAGGGTGACATCCGTGGAGCAGGCCGTGCGGGTTCTGCCTTTGCCGGACGCGGGCCGACCTGCCGGTTTCAGCAACGCGGTGGGCGATTTTTCACTCGAGGCGACCGTGGATCAGGCCACCACCGAAGTAAACCAGCCAGTGACGCTGACGGTCGTGCTGGCCGGCGAGGGCAACCTGAAGACCGTGGAAGATCCCGTCCTGCCGCCGCTCGGGGTTTTCAATGAATACCAGTCCGGCAACAGGGCGGAATACGCGTCGGGCGGGTTGCGCATTTCGGGGACAAAAACCTGGGAACACGTGCTGATCCCCACGGCCCCCGGAGAACACATCATCGCGCCGCTCGAATTTCCGTTTTTCAATCCCGATACGGATTCCTACCGGGTTACGACAACCGATCCGGTAACGGTTACCGTCCTGCCGGCCAGCGGCGTGCAGGCGGCTGCCGCCGTTATGCCGCGCAAGACTCCCGTCCGGCAAATACGCAAGGATATCCAATACATCAAGCCCGAAACAGTTTTCCTCGGCGACCAGGGAGCGGTCCTGTACCAGTCGCCCTGGTACCTGCTATTGCATTTCCTGCCCGTCGCGGCGGTCCTGGCCACGGTCCTGTACAGGTCCCATGCCCATCGCCTGCGGCGCGACGCCGGCTATGCCCGCCGGCGCCAGGCGAAAAGCAACGCCCTGGGCGAACTGAAGCGGTCCGGAGAGCGGCTGAAGCAGGATGCGCTCGACCAGGCCATCACCGGCATATCCAACGCGTTGTACGGTTATATCGCCGCCAGGTGCAATCTGCCGACGGCCGGCCTGACGTCGGCCCGCGTCGTCGAACTCCTCAGGGGACGAGGCGTGGACGAAGAGACGGTCGGCCTGGTCAGGGACTGTTTGGACTCCTGCGACCTGGCCCGGTTCGCCCGGACGGCGCATTCGGTCGAACACACCGAAGACCTTCTTGGCAGGGCACGGAACGCAGTCGAATCCATCGAATCGCAGTTAAACGGTGACCGTTGAAAGCCACTAAACCATCCAGCATGCGCGCAAAGGGCCAATTGAAAGCAGGCACGAACCCGCTGAGACGACCGGAAACCCAGGGTTTTCGCAACCTGGTCTCGGGGTTGATCGTGGCCGTTTTTGCCAGCGGTTTCGCGGCCGCGGGTTGCGCCGGGGAAACGGCAGACAGGCAGACCGTCGAGTTGTACCGGCAGGGCAACCTGCTCTACGAGGGCGGGAAGTATGCGGAGGCGAGCCGGACGTACGAACGCATCATCGAACGCGGTATACGTAATGGGCACGTGTACTACAACCTGGGTAACGCGTATTACAGGCAGGACCAGATAGGCCGTGCCATCCTGGCCTACGAGAGGGCGTCCCGGCTCATGCCTCGGGACGTGGATTTGAGGAGCAACCTGGACCTGGCCAACGAACGGACGACCGACCGTATAGCCGTGGACGTGCCCTGGTTCGGCAGGCAGGCGCTGGACGCGGTGACCGTGAACCAGGCCACGGCCGCTGCGACCGCGGCCGGGTTCCTCACGTCGCTGGCCCTGGTGTTCTATCTGCTCGCTACACGGCCTCGTGCGCGGTCCGCCGCCGGTTACGCTCTGCTGGCCACGAGCCTTGTCCTACTCATGGCCATCGGGTTCATGAGTATCAAAATATACGACGTGCTGGAGAACCGGAATGGTATCGTCCTGAGTCCGGCGGCCGTCGTCAGGACGAGTCCGGACGCTTCATCCGAACCGGTTTTCACCCTGCACGAAGGCGCCAAGGTCCAGCTGGTCGAACACCGGGACGAATGGACGAGAATCCGCCTGCCGGACGGCAAGAACGGTTGGCTTTCCCGGGAAGACCTGGAAGGCATCTGACCCGCGACGGGGACAGCGTAGCCATTTTATCGTTTCGAACCCGGAAACAGAACGGTGAGGCCCAATGTTTACAGCTATTTCAGAACCGCAGACCCGCCGCATCGATCCCGGAGACCGGGACTACTGGACCGAGGTACGTTCACGGTTCATCCTGGAACCGGGTCACGCCTATCTCAACAACGCCGCACTGGGCATGCCCCCAAAGCCCGTTCGGGACGCCGTCGCCGAGGGCTTTCGGCTGATGTCTGAAAACCCATCGAAGGCCAAGCGGGTGTTCCACGACTACATCGAAGGAGAACTCAGGCCGGCCATGACCGGGTTTCTGCGAGCGGAGACCGGTGAAATCGCCCTGGCGCGCAACGCGACAGAGGGCCTCTACCATATCATAAACGGCCTGGACCTGGCGCCCGGCGACCGCATCCTGATGACCACGCAGGAGCATCCCAGCGCGGTGCGGCCCTGGAAGGTCAGGTCGGAAAGGGACGGGATCGAGATCAGGGAGGTCCATATCCCCAGTCCGCTGGCCGGTGAAGATGATATCCTGGAGCGCATTTCCGCGGCGATAGACGAGCGGGTGAAAGTGCTCTTCTTCTGTCACGTCACCCGCGGGGGATACCTGTATCCGGTCAAACGACTTTGCGCTTTGGCCCGGGAGCGGGGACTGATTACGGCCATAGACGGCGCCCAGGCGGTGGGGATGATGGACGTCGACCTGGCGGAAATTGACTGCGACATGTACACCAACAGCCTGCACAAGTGGTTTCTCGGTCCGGCCGGCACCGGGTTTCTATACGTCAACCGCGCCATGCAGCCATCTTTCAGCTCATTGTACGCGCCGGCATCCGAGCCCGGCGGGGACGCCCGTCGCTACGAGATCCAGGGGACCTACGATCTGCCCGTGCGCGCGGCACTCGGCACCGCACTGGACTTCCTGAACCGAATCGGCATAGACAACATCGAGCGGCGCCTGCGCATGCTGTCGGATTACCTCAGGAATGCCCTCCTGGACATCCCCCGGCTGCGGCTGCTCACCAGCCTGTCCCACGACATATCGTCGCCAGGTTCCACCATCTTCGAGTTCGACGGGATCAATGCGGCGCGGTGGCGCGGTCCCCTGGAGGAGGAAGCGAAACTCCACGTGGACGACCACGACCGGGACGGTCACCGGGGCATCCGGATCTCGACCCACTACTACAACACGACGGACGAAATCGACCGGTGCGTGGACAAGTTGAAGGAAATGGCACGGCGGGAAGGTTAGGTAGGCATAGAGGTTTTAAGCCGATCTTACGGTAGCCTGAGCATCGCGCCGCGTGCAGCCTGAGCGTCGCGCCGTCGGCAGCGTAAGCATCGCCCAGCCGACTCAGTCCCCGTAACCCAGTTCTTTCAGTGCTTCGCCCAGCAGGTCCAGCTGAAGATCGCCGCCTGCCTTCTTCCAACGGCCCACGGCCTCGGGTCGTACGACGATACGGCTCAGGGGAATACCGAGAAAGGCTTCGAGCCGGAGAAGCGTCTCCTCCTGTTTCAGCACGAAGTCTTCAAACCGGACAGTTATGAGATGGCCGGGGTTCGGCGTGGCCTTCATGAGCAGGTACTGGTACAGCCAGGAAATAGCCCGTTGCCGCCGAATGTCCTCCGTGGCGGGATACGCAATTCCGAAATCTCCAAGATCGTCCGTCCTGTGCGGGGCAAGGATGCCGTCCCTCGGATCCCGGATCCAGTGAATGTAGCGGATATCTGGAAACATGCGGACGATCCAGGGATAGATGAGCGTGGTCTCCGGCAGTTTCCAACCGCGGCAGGGGTTTCCGTTTTCCATCACGTCCGCCAGGTACGATTCCACCTTCTCCACGAAAGACGGATCGATATCCATCTCCATCACCCGAGAGAAATCCCAGGATAGACCGCCCTCCCACCGGACGTACCTGGCGAAGATCCGGCAGGCGTCGTACAGGTCGCCAGGCGGTACTTTGTCGCCCGACGTATTGATCGTCCTGCCCATGAACACGCCGCTGGTATAGAGCGTGTGCGACATGGCTCTCGTTCCGGAATGTCCCCGGCCTATGATGGTGACGATGGGCATGACGATATCCTCACTGCGATCGATTCGCGTTCCGCCGGGTCAGACCCTGATCGTGGACATGGTGATATGCCCGCCGAAACACAGGTCGACATCACTGCCTGTCTTCCGGGGCCGTTCGTGGTAGACCCCGGTATGTAAATACCCGTTCCCTTCGGCGGTGAACGTGTTCTTGAAGGGGCTGGTATCCACGGGGGCGGTTCTCATTTCCAACCGGGTCTCCCGGTGATCCGGGTGGGGCAGGTTGATGTTGAGGAAGCATCCCGCATCCAGGTCCAGGCGAAACAGGCGTTCCAGTACCGGCCGCAGGCGTGAAGCCGCCAGTTGCCAGTCGACCGGGCGGTCGACTAGGGTGTAGTGAGAGAGCGCCATGGCCTTGCAGCCGTGGAAAACGGCCTCCCTGGCGGCGGCCACGGTGCCGGATTCGTAGACGTCCACCCCTAGATTGGCCCCGTGATTGATGCCTGAAAGCACCCAATCCCCGTCAACCGCAAGCTCGTTGAGCGCCAGGCGCGCGCAATCGGCCGGCGTTCCCCATACCCGGTAACGGTTCTCCGCGAGGGCATCCACCCGGATAGGCCGGTTGTTGGTCAACTGGTGGCTGATGCCGGACTGAGGTTCCGCCGGTGCAACGACGACCACGTCGCCCCACCGGGACGCAAGGCGGGCGAGGGTCAGCAGCCCCTGTGCCTCAATGCCGTCGTCGTTGGTTACGATCAATTTCACCGCGGCCTACTTGCCCTGTGTGATCGAAGTTCCGGAAGGATTGTAATGCGATCGGGATGTGGTCGAAGTGCGGGGAGCATCCGTTCCCTGCCGGTTCAAGATACCATTTATTCGGCGCCAGCAGGGACAGATCAGGCGAAATACCGGATAGATGACGATGATGGCGATCCCGCCGCTGATCCACTGGATGAATCGGGCAAGGAGCAGGTTGTTCTTTTTGTTCATGTAAGTCACACACGGGTTGTTGAACTTGCGAAAATAAAAAAACGACCGGTCCATGGTGCTGACTGATCGTGGATTATGTTAGTCGTTTTTGTACCGGTTGTCAAGCCCGATCACACGGCCGGAGTCGAAGCGAGAGGTCGGCCGTGTGATGGAAGACCCTGCGATCTAATCGTCCTGGGCGGGACGCTCGGGACGTCCTTCGGGCATGACAAATGCCATGAAAAGGTAGATCAGCGTAACCGTTCCCACGGAAAAGAGAAAAGCGATGAAGAACCCGATGCGTACGAGGGTGGGATCCAGATCGAATGCATCCGCGAGGCCATTGCACACGCCGAAGATCTTTTTGCCTTCCCGTAACCGGTACAGTCGTCGATGTCTGAAGACCTCCATGATTTGTCCCCTGAAAACAATCAGGATGAATACCGCCGCGCCAATGGCGACGATGGGTACCATTGGAAGAATGAAGGAGAATCGTCCGAATTCCGGTGTATATGAATAGGTCAGCACCATCACGGCCAGCAGGATCAGCAGAATTCCCCAGACCATGCTGTTGTTCTGAGTGGTATTCCGGTATCCCTTGCCGGCCTGTTTCGCCTGATCCGCCTGTTCGGTCTGGCCGGCTTGGTCCGCCTGTTCGGTCTGGCCGGCTTGGTCCGCCTGTTCGGTCTGGCCGGCTTGGTCCGCCTGATCTACCTGATTCGCCTGTTCGGTCTGGTCGGCTTGATCCACCTGTTTTTCCTGGTCCACCTGATCCGCCAGGACCTTCCGGACCGCTTCGTCTCCCTGGGTCGCCAGGTCTGCCTGGACTTTCCGGACCGCCCGGTCCGCCTGCCCGGAGCCTGGAGGCGCGCCGGCCGCGGCCGCGGAAGCCGGGACCGGATTCCGGGGTATGATGAAAATGCAAACCAGGTACGCCAGGAAGACAAAAGGCCCGAAGACGGGCAAGGTGATCACCGTGAAGGCGACCATGGCGATCCGGAGTACGGAGGTATCCACGTCGAAGTATTCGGCCAGTCCGCCGCAGATGCCGCTGATCATCCGGTTGGATGTGGATCTGTAGAGGGTTTTCTCAGGCACGGTCGCTAAACCTCGTCTTTCTCTGTCTTTGTCCGTCCTTCGACACCGGGGGCATCGCCTCCTGGCGTATCGACACCGGGCGCAACGACACCGGGAGCATTGCCTCCGGGAGCATTGCCGGCCTGTCCAGGTGGAAGGGCTTCCTGCTCTTTCGCCCTGTTGCGCAGCAACCTAGCGCGAATAATCAGGCCGAGGCCCACGAACAGCAGTGCGAAGCCGAAGAACTCAGCGTCGCTCGCGATGACCGTGGCCAGGCCAATGCCTACCAGGAGTACCACGGCCAGGGAGGGTACGCCGGACTCGCGCTTCCTGGCATCGATGAATATCCCTTTCTCGATCATAGCCAGCCGTTCCAGGTGCCTGATTTCCCTGCCCCTTTTAAGGTACCCCAGCAATGCGCAGAAGACGCCCAGTCCGAAGGGAATGGCAACGGCAACAATGGCTGCGCCCTGGTAGTCCAGGTTTGCGAGGACGACGACCATGATGCAAACGCTCAGGAACAATACCGCCCAGGCTTTCCAGCTATCCATAAACCGCCTCCGATACGAGATCGTTCACAGGAATTCCAGACCTCACGCTTTATCCCCTCATGATTTCGACACGGAATCCGATCGTTTTGTTTCAGAGTCTGAAATTTAAATCGATTTGCCGTGATTGCCATGAGAAAAACATGACCGTGATCTGAAACATTTGTAGATTCCCGGTAGTCTTACTCATGAGAGGGATACCGACCCGGGATCTCTTAAAGGGGTCGAATCAGTCCGGCGAAACGGCCCTGTACGCGGCTGAGACTCGCTAGAGGCAGAATGAGGCGACCCATGGATTTGAGCGATGAGGAACTCGTCGCAAGGGCCAGGGACGGTGACAGATCGGCCTTCGCCCGTCTCGTCGACCGGCATAGTGTATCGGTGTTCAACCTGACGCTGCGGATCGTTGGGAACAGGGAAGACGCGGAAGAGGCCGCCCAGGATGTATTCGTCCGGGCTTACAGGAATCTCGACAGGTT
This sequence comes from Gemmatimonadota bacterium, assembly GCA_026713285.1. Taxonomy (GTDB): domain Bacteria; phylum JAAXHH01; class JAAXHH01; order JAAXHH01; family JAAXHH01; genus JAAXHH01. The sequence goes on from JAPOOT010000138.1 coordinate 13,883, forward strand.
TCGCGGCGACGCCAGATTCTCTACGTGGCTTTACCGTATCGCCGTGAACGTAAGCCTGAGTTCGGCGCGGCGTTCCCGTCGAGACCTTTCCACGACATCCCTGTCGGGCTCGGAAGACGAAGAGGAAGGATTGCCGTTGCAGTTGCCGGATCCGTCTGCGAATCCCGCGGAGCGGTTCGAACAGGCCGAATTCAGGGAACAGGTCAGGAATATGGTGGCGGCGCTGCCGCCTATTTACAGCGCGGTGATTTCGATGTATCATATGCAAAGCCTGTCTTACGACGAGATATCCGAAGCGCTGGAGTTGCCGATCGGCACGGTCAAGGCGCGGCTCTTTCGTGCCCGCGCCGCATTGAGGAAACTGATCTACCGGTCCATCGAGCCCGATGCGCTGAGTTAACGCGAACTGGCATCCCCGGAGTCGAACGATCATGAACTGCGAGTCTACACAAAGAATGATCTATGAGGCGGTCGACCGGGCGCTTACATCGGATGAGCGCCGTCTGGTGGACGCCCATCTTTCGGCCTGCGAACGCTGCAGATCTGAAGTGGCGGTCCTCGACGCGATGATCGAGACGGTCGAAACGACCCCCCTGTCAAATCCCTCCGAAACCTTCCTCTCAAACGTGATGGACAGCCTCCCCGCGCCCCGGCAATCCCTGTCCGTGCCATCCCTGTTCATCCCCAGGATGGTATTTGCCGCTACGCTGGCGGCCGCTGCGCTGGTCTGGCTATACCGCGCCATGTTTTTCGAAATCGTGGAGAATCTCCTGCCCATTCAGACAGTAATCGGTTCGGTGACTACCGTGTTTCGCGACATCCAGTCAGAATTGCAGTCGCAGGCCGGCGCCGTCCTTGCCCGTCTCCCCGAACAGGTATCCAACTCGGTTGAATGGGGTTCCATGCTGCTGGTTGTCACCACCCTTGCAGTTGGTTATGTACTGGTACGCACGGCCGAGAAACTGGATGTGGGCAGTTCGCGCTTCGAGATCGGCAGACGGACTTGAAAAGCGCGCTTGGACAGTCGGCATCACCATCGTCCCTCGGCCACGGAGCCCCTCGCTCCGCACCCTCGAACCGGATCTTTCGAATCCCGCATACCTGTTGACATTCCGCCCGTTTCCCCTTTTATTCCAACCTGTTGCATACGGTATGCAACGAGGCGGCATCGCCCTGTTTCCCGGAAGACCCGGCGGGACCTTCATGTCAACGGAACATATCCGCAACTTCTCCATCATCGCGCACATAGATCACGGCAAATCGACGCTGGCGGATCGTCTGCTGGAGACGACGGATACCATATCTCCCCTCAAAATGCGCGCCCAGATGCTCGACAATCTCGACCTGGAACGGGAGCGGGGCATCACGATCAAGGCCCACGCGATCCGCATGTCCTACGATTCGCCGGACGGACGGAACTTCGCCCTGAACCTGATCGACACGCCCGGCCACGTGGATTTCTCCTACGAGGTTTCCCGAAGTCTCGCCGCCTGCGAAGGAGCGCTCCTGATCGTCGACGCGGTGCAGGGCATCGAGGCGCAGACCATCAGCAATCTGTACCTGGCCCTCGAGAACGACCTGACCATCATCCCCATCATCAATAAAATCGATCTGCCCAATGCCCGAGTGGACGTGGTCACCGGTCAGATCGTGGACCTTATTGGGGTCGAGCCGGAAGATGTCATCCTGACCAGTGCGCGGGACGGTATCGGGGTCGAGCAGGTGCTTCAGGCCATCCTGGACCGCATTCCGCCCCCGGAACCGGACGATGGGCCACTCAAGGCGCTTATCTTCGATTCGGTCTTTGACCAGTACCGCGGCGCAGTGCCCTACGTGCGCGTCATGAGCGGCGAAATACGACCGGGCATGGACATTGAGATGTGCTCCAACGGCAAGCGGTTCGAGGTGGCGGAGACCGGCGTGCTCCGGTTCGACAAGGCCCCGGTGGACGTGCTCACGGCGGGCGAGGTCGGCTATCTGATCGGGAACATCCGGAACGTGGCGGACGCCAGCGTGGGCGATACCGTCACCGACGCCGCGCGGCCATGCGACGAGCCCCTTCCTGGTTACCGGGAGGCCAAGTCCATGGTGTTCAGCGGGCTCTACCCGGCGACGTCGGAAGATTACGAACCGCTCAAGGAAGCCCTCGAGAAGTACCGGCTGAACGACGCCGCCCTGGTATACGAACCCGAAACTTCGATCGCGCTCGGATTCGGGTTTCGATGCGGATTCCTGGGGTTGCTGCACATGGAGGTCGTGCAGGAGCGCCTCGAGCGGGAGTACGGACTCACGATCCTGGCCACCATGCCCAGCGTCGAATACCGGATCACGACCACCTCGGGCGAGGAACTCATGGTCGACAACCCGGCCGACATGCCCGACGCATCGCTCATCGACTGCGTGGAGGAGCCGTTTATCCAGGCCCAGATCGTGGTGCCGCAGGACTATATCGGCAACATCATGAAACTGACCCGTGACCGCCGGGGTGTATACAAGGCCATGGAATACCTCGACCCGACCCGGGTGGCCCTGCAGTACGAACTGCCGCTGTCGGAGATCGTTTTCGATTTCTACGACCGGCTGAAATCGATCAGCCGTGGATATGCTTCCTTCGACTACGACTTCCTTGAATACCGCGCCTCCCCGCTGGTCAGACTGAACCTGCTGCTTAACGGGGATCTGGTGGACGCCCTGTCGATCATCATCCACAAGGACAAGGCCTATGAATGGGGCCGTGAGCTGTGCCAGCGGCTGCGCAAGATCATACCGCGGCAGATGTTCGAGGTCGCGGTCCAGGCCGCCATCGGAGGCAGGGTCATCGCGCGGGAGTCGATCCGCCCCCTGCGCAAGAACGTCACGGCCAAGTGTTACGGCGGCGACGTCACCCGGAAGCGCAAACTGCTGGAGAGACAGAAGGAAGGCAAGCGGCGCATGAAGCAGGTCGGAAACGTCGAGCTGCCGCAGGAAGCCTTCCTGGCCGTGCTCGATATCCGGGGCGAAGGTGCGGCGGTAGGTGGCTGACACCCGTTACCGCGCATCATTCAGGTTTAATCTTAACGCAAGAGGATAGGGAATCTTGGCGAAAGAGAAGTCCCTGCTTAGAGAGTACCTGGAAATCGTGCTGTTCACGGTGCTCCTCTTTCTCTTCATCAGGGCGGAGGTCGTCCAGGCCTTTCGAATCCCGTCGGAGTCCATGGAAGCCACCCTGCAGGTGGGGGATTTCCTGTTGGTCAACAAGTTCATCTACGGCCCCGGCATTCCATTCACCGATTTACGCATGCCCGCCTGGCGCGATCCGGAACCCGGCGACATCCTGGTGTTTCCCTATCCCCGCAACCCGGCGCAGATGTTTATCAAGCGGTGTATCGCCGTCGCCGGCCAGAAGGTCGAGATCCGGGACAAGCAGGTTTACGTGGACGACGCGCTGGTGGAGAATCCGCCGCACGTCAAGTTCGATGACCCGTCGGTCAGGGCGGCGACCCGCAGCACGCGGGACAACTGGGGACCCAAGATCGTACCCGCGGGATCCCTGTTCGTCATGGGCGACAACCGGGACTACAGTTCGGACAGCCGGTACTGGGGTTTCGTGGACATGAAGGACGTCGTCGGAAACGCCTTCATCATCTACTGGTCCTGGGAACGTCACCGGGAAGACCCCGAACTGGTCTGGCAGTCGTCCAGGCCCCTGGAGAGCGTTGCC
>JAPOOT010000410.1 GCA_026713285.1 Gemmatimonadota bacterium
GACGATGCCGGACCAGTTCATGTTGCCCTCGCCGATCTCGGCCATCACCTGTTCCCGTCCCGACACGCCCAGGTCCTTGAAATGGATGACCGGGCACCGGTCCCGTACCCGGCCGATCCAGTGTATGGGGTCCCCGCCGCCATACTGGATCCAGTAGGTGTCGATTTCAAAGCACAGGGCGGGGTCGCTCTCTTCCACGAGGATGGCCAGGCCGGTCCGGTCGCCCACCCGCACGAGTTCCGTGTGGTGGTTGTGGTAGCTGAAGGACATGCCCGCGTCCTTCAACCCGAGGGCCACGGCAGACGCGTCCACCGCGAACCGCGAGAAACCGTCCGGATCGTCCCAGTAGGATCTCGGCATGGACCCGACGGCGATGTGCTCACATCCCCAGAGGCGGTGTTCGGCGGCGACTTCATCCGGTTTCTCCTGCAGCCGTTCGAAGGGTACGTGCGTGGCGCAGACGTGCAGGCCGGCGTCCCGGATCATGGCGCCGAGTTCCGCGGGATCGACGGGACCCAGGGCCGATAGCTGTATGTGGTCGTAGCCGATGGACTTGACTCTCTTCAGGGTGTCCGCGACATCGGCCGGTGTCTGCACGAAGTCGCGTATAGTATAGAGTGTAACGGCGATCTTGCTGTCTGGCATCCATCTCTCCTTCATTTTTTCAGAGGTTCAAAAGCAGGCGAATCATCCTCCCGCGCGCCGCCGACCGGACGAAGTTGCCCGAGTCCTGTAACGGACCGTAGCCGCCCGTCACGTTCCGGATCGGCGTATCGTTCGAACCAGCCTTCCAATTCGCCGCGGAGCGATCTGCATCGGCCGGCATATCCGGCATCGTCCGCGAGGTTGGCCCGTTCGTCCGGGTCATTCTCCAGGTCGTACAGTTCGTTCGGACCCTTGGGATACCGGTGCACGTACTTCCACGATTCGGACCGGATCATGCGCGTGCCGCCGTATTCGTCGAAAATCACCACATGGTCCCGGCTGGCATCGTCCCGGCCCGTCCAGGCGTCCAGGGTGTTCCGCCCCGGCAGGTTGCGGTCCCAGGGTACGGGCAGGTCCAGATACGAAAGCAACGTGGGCATGAAGTCGTAAGCGCTGATCATGGCCTCTTGCACGAATCCTTCAGGCAGGCGTCCTGGCTGGCTGACCAGGGCGGGTACCCGGATGGAGTTCTCGTACATGTTCAACGGGCTCGTCCCGTTTCCCTTCCCCCAGAATCCGTGGTGTCCCAGGCTGAAACCGTTGTCGCTCAGGAAGATAACCAGGGTGTTTTCGCGGATGCCGTGCCGGCCGAGCCGGTCAAGCAGGCGGCCCACGTCGAGGTCCATGGCCGTGACGGCTGCGAAGTAGCCTTTCAGGCTTTCGCGGTCGCCCATGCATTCGCGGGTCAGGCCGCCGGCCCAGGGATGGATCGGTTCCTGCGGACAGGATGCGAAGGGGCAGTCGTCGTAGGAGTCGACGATGTCCTGCGGATGGCCCGTCCACGGGCTGTGCGGCGCGGTGTAATGGACGCCGAGGTAGAACGGTTCTTCCTGGTTGGCGTGGCGGTCGATAAAGGCGAGGGCGTCGTCGGTAATGACATTCGTGACGTATCCCGGTTCGTTGACCGGGACGCCGTCGCGCACCATGGGGGCGTTGTTGTAGGGCCCGCCGCCGAACTGGTGGGCGAACCAGTGGGAAAACCCGTGCTGGGTCAGGGTGCTGTTGCCCAGGTGCCACTTGCCGCTGAGGCCGCATCGCCACCCGTTGGCCGCGAGCACATCGGTGTACGCCGTCTCTCCCTCGAGGTAGGAGGCCGCGTCCTCCCCGACGTTGCCACCCCGGATCCAGTCGTGCACGCCGTGCTGGGAGGCGATCCGGCCTGTCAACAGCGTCGCGCGGCTGGGCGAGCAGACGGGCGTGGCCACGAAGAACCGGTCGAAGCGCACCCCGGTCTGCGCGATCCGGTCGATGTTCGGCGTGCGTATTTCGGAATTGCCGTAGCAGCCCGCCGCCCAGACGCCCTGGTCGTCGGTAAGGATGCAGAGCACGTTCGGGCGGGATGAAGCCATGGCCTGTCCTGGGATCGAGTGGTTGTCCTGCGGGTGTTTCATCAAGTATGGGAAAACGTCGAACGAATTGCCAACTTAGCGTCCCACAACCGGATTGTCACGCAGATTCTACCCGCCCTCCCGGTCCAATTGGCGTTGCCATGCGTCCGGCCCATCCCGTATATTGTCACCCGCGACACCGGTGGTACGGCTGTTGTGGCCGCCCGGTGCGTCGGGACGAGTGAATCTGACCCGTTATGATCTGACTAGTGCACGGACCCGTGTTAACCGGCACGGGAAGGGACTGGCTTTATGATACGAGCAGGTATCGTGGGCTACGGACTGGCGGGTCGTTTGTTCC
>JAPOOT010000163.1 GCA_026713285.1 Gemmatimonadota bacterium
GTCGGGATCGTGAACACGCTGCTGCGGACCTGGTCGCCGGGTTACGCGCTCACGCAGGGCGAACTGGCCGTCGTCTACATCATGTCGCTCATCGCGTCGGCCATCCCGTCTTACGGCCTGACCGAGGTCCTCCTGCCGGCCATGGCCTCCATGTACTACGCCACGCCGGAGAACCGCTGGCTCGAAACCGTAAGCCCCCACGTGGAACCCTGGCTGATGCCCCAGGACTCCGAGGCGATAAGGTCGTTCTTCGAAGGCCTGCCCCGGGGCGGGAGCATCCCCTGGGGCGAATGGGCCGTACCCCTGGCCGCCTGGCTGAGTTTCGTCCTGGTGCTGTATTTCGTGGTATTCTGCATCACCGTCATTCTGCGCAAGCAGTGGGTGGAACGGGAACGCCTCGTCTTTCCCCTGGTCAAGTTGCCCGCCGAGATGATCGATCCGGGAGAGGATGGGTCGAGTTCCCGCATTGCGTCGTTCTTCCGGAACCGGATCATGTGGGCGGGGTTCGCCATTCCCTTCCTGATCAACGCCTGGAACGCCGTACACAACTATATCTACTTTTTCCCGACCATTTACTTCCAGGAGACCATCGGGCTCTTCAACAACCAGTTGGTACTGCCCATCAACCTGTCGTTCCCGCTGGTGGGCTTCGCCTATCTGCTCAGTCTCGAGATTTCATTCAGCCTGTGGCTCTTCTTTCTCATCGGGCGACTGCAGAATCTGGTAAACGCGAGCTTCGGCGTGGACCTGGCGGGCAGTACCACCTTGCCGGGCGAATACCAGATGTTCGGCGCGCTGATGGTCCTCGCCCTGTTCAGTCTCTGGCTGGCCCGGGCGCATATCCGCGAGATCCTGGGCAAGGCGTTCCGCGGAGGCGGCGAGCCGGACGACTCCAACGAATGCCTTTCCTACCGATTCGCCGTGATCGGCGGAGGACTGGGCGTCCTGTTCCTGCTCGGTTGGCTATGGATGATCGGCCTCTCCGCCTGGCTGGCCATCATTCTGCTGATCCTGGTACTCGCGGTCTACGTCGGCTTCTCGCGGATCGTGGCGGAAGGGGGCGTGATCTTCGCGGAGACCTTCAATCCCCAGGAGTTCATGATCCACGGATTCACCGGCCCCTTCATCGGCGCGCGCAACCTGGTGGCCATCGGATTGACCAAGTTCTGGTTCACCCACACCCGTACGCTCATCATGCCCTCTATGGTCAACGGCCTGAAACTGGCCGATACGGCGAAGATCCGGAACCAGCGCTGGCTCACCGCGGCCATCGGCCTGGCCATCGTGTGCAGCCTGGCCAGCTCGATCTACACGGTCATGTACCTGGCCTATGAACACGGCGGCATCAACCTCAACTGGCAGTTCTTCGGAGAGCTTCAGCAGAACCGGTTCAGCTACTATGCGACCACCATCACCTCCACGTCCGAACCCGCCGGGCGGTGGTTCTTCTTCGGACTGGGCGCCGCTATCATGTGGGCGCTTATGTACGTGAGGCAGAAGTTCATCTGGTGGCCCCTCCATTTCATCGGATTTCCCGTTGGCGCCTCCGCCCCACTCCTCACCGCGTGGTTCTCCATATTCCTCGCCTGGATGATTAAGGGACTCATCCTCAAGTACGGCGGGATCGACATCTATCGGAAGATGCTGCCCTTCTTCCTGGGGCTCATCCTCGGCGAGTTCGTCAGCGCCGGCCTATGGGTCATCATAGATGGATTGACGGGCATAACGGGGCACATCATATTCAACTGAAAACGCGGAAGACCCGGAGTATCTCATGAGCGGCTCCTGTGAACAATCCATCCTCTGGACCAGCGGCAAGGATGGTTACGATACCTACCGCATTCCAGCGATCATCGCAACCGCCCGGGGTACGGTCCTCGCCTTCTGCGAAGGCCGAAGGAACAGCCGGAGCGACACCGGCGATATCGACATGCTGGTGAAGCGGAGCGAAGACGGCGGGCACACCTGGTCGGACCAGGAGCTGGTCTGGGCGGACGCAGGGAACACCTGCGGCAATCCCTGTCCGGTGGTAGACGGCGAGACCGGGACCGTTTGGCTGCTCATGACCCACAACCTGGGGATCGACCGAGAATCCGAGATCATCGATGGGACGAGCCAGGGCTCACGGACCGTCTGGATCACGGCCAGCGAAGACGACGGCCGCACGTGGCGCGAACCGCGGGATATCACCTCCACCGCGAAGCGCGCGGACTGGACGTGGTACGCCACCGGACCGGGCAACGGCATTCAGCTATCGTCGGGCCGGATGCTGATACCCTGCGACCACATCGAGGCCGGCACCAGACGCTACTATTCCCACGTCATCTACAGCGACGACCACGGAGAAACCTGGCGGCTGGGCGGCACGACTTCGCAGGACCAGGTCAACGAATGCTGCGTCGCCGAGCTGGAAAACGGCGACGTCCTGCTCAACACGCGGAATTTCGACCGGGCCTTGCGCACCAGGCAGTTCGCCGTCAGCGGAGACGGCGGAATGACCTGGCGTAACCAGCGCCACGACCAAACGCTGATCGAACCGATTTGCCAGGCGGCCCTCGTCCGGTATCCCGGAAAGGGCGACCGCCTGCTGTTCTCTAATCCCGCCAGCCGGGACGAGCGTCGCAACCTGACCGTGCGGCTTTCCGATGAAGCCAGCGGATCCTGGCCCCACTACAAGGTGCTGCATCCCGGGCCGTCCGCCTATTCGTCCCTGGCCGTGCTTCCGGACGGTACCGTCGCCTGCCTCTATGAACGTGGAATAAATCATCCCTACGAGACGATCACGCTGGCCCGTTTCGATCTGGACTGGGTGACGGCTGGATGAGGAGCGGGTATACCGGTTGTTTTCTCTACTGTCTATTCAATCCATTCAGTATGGGTATTGAATCCAAGAAGAGGGCATAATACCTGAGGATAATACGGCTGCAGGCTAGGATTACCGGATTTGAGTAATAGACCGACGTCTGATATTCCCGATGGGATTCTTGGCTGGCCTGATTTCGGATGGCGATACCACACGTGTCCCACTGTTGTCCCATACTCCTAAACGCTCCAGTTCAAGGCGCATTTTCAGCGCTTCTTTTACAATCCCGGGATTGACAGCGGGGTTCTCAGCCAGTTGTTCCTTAGTGAGGACAAGTTTGTCATTTGTTTTCATGATATTCCTCTCAGATGAATAACCGGTTGTGAACAAGACTTTGCGACTTGAAAAGCGTATCGTCAGGGCGATTAAAGAGTAATGCAAGATGAGGATTTTTGAATCAACAAATCACGTTCAGCTGTAATTTCGTCTATCACTGCGTCTAATTCCTCGAAACATCGCCATGCTGAAATCCGTAGAACCTTCCAGCCAAGATTAGATAGAACTCGATCACGTGTAACGTCCTGCCTTCGCTGCCGCCCTCGAACATCCAGGTGATGGTCACCATCAACTTCGACATTGAGTTTTATCCCAAATTCCAAAAGTGCGAAGTCAATCTCGTATCCTTCTACGTTGAGCTTGGTATACGGCGAGAGATTCTGAAGCTGCATGGCTGCTAGCAACAGTTCCTCCGATCTGCTGTCTGTGCGGAAATTGTCGACGAATTCACGATCATCCTCGTTCTCAGCAACAATATCGCGCAGATAAGTGCGTAGAGAGGAAAGGGTGGGGCTTCCTAATTCGCCAATATCCGGGTGGCCGATTACGATTAGTGACTGTTTGGCACGGCTGACAGCAACATTCAGCAGATTCCTTTCTTTTTCAACCCACCGCCTACTGGATTTGGACATTCCTGGGGATAGTACTGAAGAAAAAACAATCACCTCACGCTCGTCTCCCTGTAGGCGGTGTGCCGTTCCGCTCACAAAATCGAAATCGTCGAGTACATCCTGACCTAAGCGTTCTTGAGCGAGTCGGGTGATAAGTCGCGCTTGGGCTGTGAAAGGAGTGACCACACCGACGTTCTGGTAGCCCGTATCCAGCACATCAACGAGTTTTTCGACTGTCTGTTTCGCCTCTTCTTCGTTAATCCAGCTACCGCCCCTTGGCCGTTCCGCCACACCCTCGATATCGTACCAAAAAACGGCACGATGTCGTCCTGCAGTATTCGAGACATCTGTAAGTACAGTTAGGTCACCGTTATAAAATGCGGTATTGAACCACCGGGCGATATGAGGATGACAACGGAAATGTTCATTGAGGAGAACGGGTTCCGATGGTTTTGCAGCATATTCAAATGCATGATAAGCCGATCCGTCTTTGTGGTGGATACCCCGCTCGCGGAGTTCAATGTTTTCAAACCCCGTTTGTGAGGCGAGATCCTTCAGCAGACTGTCACTTAAGGAATTTATCGGGTTCAGTTGGTTCGGATCACCTACTAGTACTAACCGCTTTGCCCGATATGCTAAAGGCAGCATAGTCGCGAGGCTACACTGACTGGCCTCGTCGATAATCACAAGGTCGAACAGCCCGGATTCCAGATTGAAATTGGAATTTGCTGAAAGGGCTGTACACGCCCAACCTTTCAAAAAGGGAAACGAATTGGCAATGGCCCTCCTCAGGCGGTCAACGCCAGCGGAAACTGATCCGAGGACCGACAGACGGGCAGAGCCCAACCGGATCCGTCCTGCAACCTCCGTGCGAATCGTATCCAGACTTGCTTCGGACCATTTTCTGTCTGATTCCTTTATGCTGTTCGCTGGGTTGCCTATCGCGGAACTAAACTGTTGCTGTTCAGCCCGGATGATCTCCATCCGAGAGGTCAGCCATTTCATGCGCTGATCGATCCGCGCCCAGTTGGCCAAATACTCAATCGAGATGTTTTCCTTGCAGCGGACTCTTTGGAAGAGCCGTCGTATCCGAAAACGACGGAACAACCAGGCACGCATCAGTCGTTCTGCTCGTCGCTCAATCTCACATGAGTTTAAAGAATAAGTAGGAGCATCCTGTCGGCCCCACAGAATGAATTTGACATCATTCAGGGCTGGTCTGAGTTCTTCCCTTTCTTCAGCGATTTCTAGCAGTTCATCGTTCAAATCATCCAAGCGCGACAGTTTTTTCAACAATTCTACGCGTTCTTGAGTTACACGTTTCAGTTTGGCCCGTACCGAAGATTGGTTCCCGCGGTGAGACGCTGAAAAAGATGTCGCCAATGAGACACGATCTGGAATCTGTTCACGTGTCGCCCGGTTACCGGTGCGAATCAACAGACCACTACAGATATCCTTTTCAGCCCGGTCAACAGCTACATCAACAGCAGCGTTATTGGTCGATGTCACCAAGACGGTTTCGTTGTTCAGCCACGCGTTTATAACGGCATTCACTACAAGTTGCGTTTTGCCTGTCCCTGGGGGGCCGGTCACAACAGTCAAATCCCTGCTATGTAGGGACTCCAGCGTTTTCTCTTGAGACTCATTGCACGCAAGCGGAGCAGCTATTGGTCCAGACGGTTCTCTCTTCCTTCCCACCAGCTCAGGCTTGGTACCGAGAAGATGGGCCGCTGAGGTTGAAACCCAATCTTTGCGAGTTTGCAATTGCAGGAGTTCTTCGCGTAGAGTTGTCTGGTACTCGTTGAAAGTGTCCACAACAACCGAAACCGCAGAATTATAAACTCCCTGCTTACGCGCCACTTTGGTATCGAGCGAGAATGGGTCTAGCGGTGTCTGGATCTTTAGTCCGAGTAGTACAGACGTTTGATCAGCGAGAGAGTTGAAGGCATCAGCATCGCCAAATGGCAGTCCGTAATTCAACAATTCGTGAATATCTTCAGTGACTGCAGGATCGAAAATGTTACTTGAAGTTATGGCCAGATTAAACTCAGGTTCGATTGCAGCGTATAGTTCCCACGTGTCGTTTTGGTCTTGTTCCGCGCTTACATTGACAACAAATAGAGGTGCAACCTTTGAGCTGTGATCGCGGTCAGTGATGACGACTGTTGGCCAGCCGTAGAGCATTGATTGACCGTCTCGCAGACGACTCTGCGACAGTCGTTTGGCGAGGTAATCAGGTGCAGGGATAGAGTCGCCTTGACCGACTACTAGGCGCTCCTCTCCCATGTGCACGAACCAGTTCGTGTTCTCCTGAACATACGGTACCAATGATTTCGCAGCTTCGGCCTCTATACACCGTTGTGCATATTGACACAGTCGCACCCACTGCGTTTGTAAGTTGCCTGCCTGAGTGGATCCCGATCCCTGGACAACATCAAGGCTTCTATTCGTTTTGTTCGTTGAAGCACTCGTTTTGTTTTTAGAAGAATCTTGAGGCTTGGTATCATCTCGCACGCATTCCCTACACCAGACCTTCTTCGAATTCGGTGACCAGTGTCCTTTCTGGCCAACTCTGATGGTCTTCGCACAGATCTGACAGCGTCCATCATACTTCAAGGAAATGAACCGAAGATCATTCGGGAGATTCTTCAAGGGGCTTAGATACCTGTTTTATTCGTTGAATAGTTATAGACGAAACAACACCATGGCCGGAGTGGTTAGCGAACCATCGCTCCTGTCAATATAACCACATGGAGGTTACTTTTTTAAAACTATGCTTCCATCTAAAGTTGATTTACGGAGGGTATATTCGTCTTTTCTCACTGTCTACACAAAATGTCATACCGATCAGTCAATGTGATATGGGAAATAAACCAAGCATCCTAAAATCGTTTTTGGATCAAAGTGAGGTCCCCGATCATCGGGATTTGATACTGATTTCAGGAAGTTTAGTAAGGCAATGCCTCACTGCCAAAGTTAGTGTCTGATTGGTTTCCTTAGTCTATGAACTTTGAATCTGGATTTGTTCTACCCAACACACTCGAAACGACAACCATTTATATATGGACAATCAGGTTCAGGTAACCTTAGTTCCTGATATCCGGAAAGTTCGGAATCCCCAAGACAACCGGAGATCACAGATGAAAGGCATCATACTCGCGGGGGGGCACGGACTGCGTCTCTACCCGCAGACCCTCGCCATATCGAAGCAGATCATCCCCATCTTCGACAAGCCGATGATCTACTATCCGCTGTCGGTCCTCTTGATGGCGGGGATCCGGGAAATCCTGATCATTTCCTCCCCCGATCACATCGACTTGTACCGCAGGCTCTTCGGCGATGGCAGTGCGCTCGGGATGCACTTCGAATATGCCATACAACCCGCGCCCGCGGGGGTGGCACAGGCTTTTCTGATCGGGGAATCGTTTATCGGCGATGAATCCAGCGCACTGATCTTCGGAGACAACTTCTTCTACGGCAGCAACCTGACCGAGATCGTCGAAAGGGCCGCGGGGCACGATGACGGGGGACTGGTCTTCGCCTGCTACGTCAAGGAGCCCGAACGGTACGGCGTGGTCGAATTCGACGAGCACGAGCGCGTCGTCGGCATCGAAGAGAAACCCCGCAACCCACGGTCCAACTACGCCGTCACGGGACTCTACTTCTACGACAACGAAGTCGTATCCATCGCGAAAACGCTGCGCCCGTCCGGCCGCGGCGAACTCGAGATCACCGATGTGAATAACATCTATCTCCAGCAGGGCAAGCTAAAGGTGGAGCGATTCGACGAAGGGATCGTCTGGATGGATACCGGCACGCCGGAAAGCCTGCTGGAGGCGAGCAATTTCGTCCAGGCCGTCGAACACCGGCAGGGATTGAAAATCGGCTGCGTCGAAGAAATCGCCTACCGGAAGGGGTACATCGGCCGGGACCAGGTGCTGAAGATCGGGAATTACGTGGAAGACAACGCGTACTGCGAATACCTTCGCCGCCTGGTCGAATGAGTTAGACCGTCTGCCGCTTCAGCCGGACGCCGGTCAGGACCGCGCCGTCCAGCAGGGCGCTGCGCATCTCCGTCTCGTACATGTGGGCGTGGGAAAGGTTGGCGTTCCGCAGGTCCACGCCCGTCAGGTCCACCTCGCCGAAGAGACACCAGGTCATGTCCGCGCCCTGGAAGCTCGCGGCCGCGGCGAAGGGATCGTCGGACTGGAACTTCGGCACGCCGATACGGGCCGCGCGCAGGTCCGCTTTCCTGAAACTTGCGCCCGACGCGGTCGCGCCGTTGAGAAACGTACCGACCATGTGGGCGCCGTCGAACCGGGCTCCCACGATGTGGGCGCCGATTAGCACGGCCCGTTCCATCTTCGCTCCCGAGAAATCCGCGCCGTTCAGCTTCGCGTCGCGAAACTCCGACTCGGTCAGGTCCGCTTTAGTGAAATCGGTTCCTTCGAGGTTGGCGTCCCGGAAATCGACGCGGGGCAGCATGGCGCCCGACAGGTCCATGCCGCTCAGATCCACGCCTGTCAGGTCGCCCGTGTCCGCCGCCCGGGCCAGCGCCTCTTCTTTTTTCAGCTTTTCCATGGTCTTTCCTTTACCGGAATGATTACCGGATTGTTATAGACAACCCCGCCGTGGCGGCTTCCCGCTTGTTTTCAATCCGCACTATCGATTCCTGCGATTTCTTCCCACCATGCTTTCCGCCCTGCACGGCGGGCAGAATCGGCTACCGCACGTGGTTCTTCAGCGTGCCGATGCCTTCCACCCAGGTCTCCATGTAGTCGCCGGCCTTGAGCAGGATCTTCGGATCGCGGAATACGCCCACGCCCGCGGGCGTGCCGGGCGAGATCACGTCGCCCCGCAACAGGGGCATGGCGCTCGATATGCGCGACACCAGCGTGGGAACGTTGAAAATGAGATTGTCCGTGTTGCTGTCCTGCAGGACGGTCCCGTTCAGCGTAAGTTTCACGGCGAGCGCGTTCGGATCGGAGATCTCGTCCTTCGTCACCAGCCACGGGCCCATGGGACAGAACGTGTCGTAGCTTTTGCCCTGGTGCCACTGCTGCTGCCTGAACTGGATGTCGCGGGCGCTGACGTCGTTGGCCACGGTGTATCCGGCGACGTAATCGTAGGCGTCCGCCTCCGATACGGCGGTGGCGGTCTTCCCTATGACGACGGCGAGTTCGACCTCGTAGTCCACCTGCTCGCTTTCGGCCGGCAGTACCACGTCGTCGTAGGGACCGACCACGGATGAGGTGGCCTTGGAGAACAGCAGCGGGTGTTCGGGCAGCGGCACGTTCTGCTCCGTCGCGTGATCGAGGTAATTGAGCCCGACGCAGACTATCTTGGGCGGCCGGGGAATGGGAGATGCCAGCCGGGCATCAGCCAGGGGCGTCCGCGTACCGGCTCCGCTTTCCACCGCGCGGGATACCGCCTCCACGGCTTCCGCTTCCAGCACGCCCAGCACGGTGCCGGGCAGGGATGCGTCGGCCGACTGAAGGTCGACGATCTCGCTGCCGGCAACCGCGCCGATCCGGTCCTGTCCGCTTTCTCCATAGGTCACAAGTCTCATGTCAGGCTCCTGTATCCGGTCTTCCCGGTCGGGTTTGACGATTCACATTCACACGCTGCCGTGTGTTTTACGTACGATATTCATTCCATTCCGGATTCACGCAATTCGGCGGGTCCGCCCCGTTGACCATGGCGATCAGGTTCGCCGCGGCCGTGTTGCCCATCCGGATGCGCGTAGCGACCGTCCCGCTGCCGACGTGGGGCAGCATGACCACGTTCTCCAGGTCCGCCAGCCCCGGTTCCAGTTCGGGTTCGCGTTCGAAGACGTCGAGTCCCGCACCGGCGATGACGCCGTCGCGAAGCGCGCGCACCAGGGCCTTTTCATCGACCACGGGGCCGCGGGTCGTATTGATGAGATATGCCGTGGACTTCATCAGATCCAGTTCGCGTTCGCTGATGAGGTGGGTGGTCTCGGGTGTGAGCGGTACGTGCAGGGACACGAAATCCGATTCCCGGAGCAGATCGTCAAGCGGCAGGTACCGCGCGCCCACGCACTCGATGGTCGCGTTGCGTCTGCGGCTTGTATAGACCACAGGCATGGAAAATCCTGCTGCCCGCCTGGCCGTGGCCGTGCCGATGCGACCGGCCCCCACAATGCCCAGTGTCGCGCCGGTGACGTCGCTGCCTAGCATCAGCAAGGGGCCCCATCCCGAGAACCGGCCCTCACGCACGTACCGGTCGCCTTCCGCCACCCGCCTCGCCGTGGCGAACATGAGCGCCCAGGCGACGTCGGCGGTCGTATCGGTCAGCACGTCCGGCGTGTTGGTCACCGGAATGCCGCGCCGCGTGCAGGCATCCACGTCGATGTTGTTGTATCCGACCGCGTAGATGGCCACGCCTTTCAGGCCCGGGGACAGGTCCAGGACCTCGTCGTCGATGTCCTCGGTCAACAGGCAGAGCAGCCCGTCGCGGTCCCGGGCCGACGCAAGGAACTCCTCGCGGGTCATGGCCCGGTCGTGGGGATTGACGTCCACCACGCCGAGGGCCGCTTCCAGCATCCCGATGGATTCGTCGGGGATTCGCCGCGTAACGAGCACGTTACTATTCAACAGGTCCGGTTTCCTCTATTGTTCACCAAGATCTGTTTCCTTTCGCCATCTTCGCAGCGCCTCTTCGTAATCGCTCCGGTAATCCAGGTCGATCAGGACCGCATCCGTATCCACGGGCACCGGGCGGACGCTGTCGGCGTGCCGGTCGCGCAACGCCTTCAAGCCACCCGGCATCGATTCAAACAGGATCTCCTCCCTGTACGCTGGCGACAGGATCATGGGATGGCCCCGCTTTCCTTCATGCACCGGAAGTACCATGCCTTCGGGACACCGCTCGTATTCGTCAATCAACCGGTCCACGATCCCCGTCGTGACCAGGGGCTGATCGCCGAGGGCGATCAGGAACGCCTGTTCGGGTTCGATGTACGCCAGACCGCATCGGATCGAGGAGATCATGTCGCCTTCCGGGTCCGGGTTGTACGCGAGGCGGACCGGCAAACCCGAGATCCGCTTTACGATTTCCTCGGCGCGATGGCCGAGCACCACGACGACGTCCTTCCCCAGACGCGAACGCGACAGCGTCCGGATCACCTGTTCGATCAACGTCAAGCTTCCGAACTGCAGCAACTGCTTCGGCGTCCCCATGCGCTCGGACCGGCCGGCGGCGAGTACGAGACCCGTGATCATCGGGTCAGCAGAACTTTCGCCTGCCCGGCGCCCTTCAGCAGAACTTTCGCCTGCCCGGCACCATTCAGCAGAACTTTCGCCTGCCCGGCGCCAATCAGCAGGCCCTTTGCCCGCGGACCGTCCATCAATCGTCCGCGTGCGTAGCGTCTATGAAATACACCTTGTCGCGATCGTACCATTGCCGGTCCTCTTCCCGGAACCAAGTGTAGACGATCTTCCCGTCGGGGCTGGCCGTGATGAAACGCTGTCCCATATTCGCGATCGTGGATCCCATGACGATGTTCTCGGCCATGGCCGGTCGGGGATTCAACGGCGTGGACATAGTGGGCAGCTCATCCTTGAATACATTCGCCAACAGACCGACGGCGATCAGCGTCAACACCACTTTCGTGTATCGATCGACTTTGATTTCCATGTGGCTCGGATCCTCCACGCAGGTAGGGTGAACAACAGCCGAACAGGTCCTCGAGACCCGGTTGTTCCGAGAAACTGTGCTTACATTCGTTCAGGATGGAAGAAGCCGTACCTGGGGACGGTTTCCCTCCCGTGTTTTTCGAATGCGGAATCGGGTTGAATCTATCCCTTTCCTCCGGTCCAAGTCAATCAAAAAATGCTTGACGCCGGTCACGCGGAAGTGTATGCTCTACGGGCTTTCTATCGCGTTGTAAGTCACATAGATACAAGAGATTTAGCACCGAGAATACCGACCAGGATCGGACGTATCAAAGGACCCCGGGAGCCCGTAATGGCCACAGAAGTCATCATGCCCGTACTCGGCATGACCATGGAATCCGGAATCATCGTCGAGTGGATGAAAAGTGAAGGCGATTCCGTCAAAGAGGGCGAAGTGCTCTTCAACGTCGAAACGGACAAGAGCGTGATGGAAGTCGAGGCAAAGGCTTCCGGCACGCTGCTCAAGATTCTGCACGGACCGGGAGACGACGTGCCCATTCAGCAGATCATCGGATACATCGGCGAAGCGGGTGAGACCGTCGGCGGCGACGAAGACCCCGGCGATGGCGGCGACGGAGACCCCTGCGATGGCGGAGGGGCGACGGGTGGTGGCGCGGTCATTGGCGCGGATGCAAAGGCGTCCGACGCGGCTGGAACGACAGGGGAAGAAGCCCCGGCCGCCGTAGCGACCGAACAAGACGGCCAGGGGCAGGCCGCCATGACCGGATCGGATGGCCGGTCCGGACTGCCCGGTCAGCCCGGCCGCGTTAAAATTTCGCCCAAGGCGCGTCGGCACGCGCGAGATCTCGGCGTAGACATCGGAAATATCGCGGGGACGGGTCCCAGTGGGCGGATCGTTTTCTCGGACGTGGAAGCCTTTGCCGCCCAGGCCGCCGCCGCGCCGACTCCAGCGGCAGCCACCGCAACGCCCGCGATGGCGTCTGCCCCCGCAACGGCCCCGGTCCCATCCGGCCCCGGTTCGAAACGCGTCCAGCGCCGCGCGCCGCTCAGCGGCCTGCGCAAGGTCGCCGCGACGCGACTGGCCGAAAGCGCTTCGACCATTCCCCACTTCTACCTCACGATGGACGTGGACATGACGCGGCTCACCGGGCTGCGGGAACAGCTGATCGCCTACGGCGAAAAACGCGGCCTGGCCAGAGTCTCCGTGAACGACCTGATCATCAAGGCCGCCGGGATCGCCCTGCGGTCCTTTCCCGCCGTCAACGCGTCCCTCGAAGGCGGGGATATCGTGGAGTACGCGGACGTGAACGTGGGTTTCGCCGTCGCCCTCGATGACGGACTGGTCGTCCCGGTCGTGGCGTCCGCCGATCAGAAATCGGTCTTCGAGATCGCCGCGCTGACCAGCGCGCTGGGTGAGAAGGCACGGGCACAGGGCCTGGGTCCCGCAGACTACGGTTACGGTACCTTCACCATCTCCAATCTCGGCATGTTCGGCGTGGACCAGTTCACCGCCATCATCAACCCGCCGGAAGCGGCCATCCTTGCCGTGGGCCGGGTGAAGGACGCCCCCGTCGCGGTGGACGGCAAGGTCGAGATCAAGGCCATGATGTCGATCACGCTCTCCTCCGACCACCGGCTCATCGACGGCGCGGTCGCCGGCCGTTTCCTCTCCCACCTCAGGGAAGTCCTCGAGCAGCCGCTCGAACTGCTGATCGGGCAGGACGGCGCGTGAGGTATTGTCGCGTGAGGAACTGTATTGTGCTGAGTGTGTGGATGGGGTCAACAGATCGGTTTGGCGCCGGCCAGTCATGCTCGAAGTAACGTCTTACATCACTCCAACAACATTCAGATCGACCGCTGACACCGGTGCTTCCCGAGCGGGAGAAGAACGTCATGGCCGACGATCACCGGCACGATCCCCGGCACGATCAAGACCACACCGAGCCGCCCCCGGATATCGAGTTGCGCGTGAAAGCGCTCGAATCACTGCTCGTGGAGAAAGGCCTCGTCGATCCGGAGGCGATGGACGCGCTCATCGACCTGTACCGGGACAAGATCGGTCCGGCGAACGGCAAGCACGTCGTTGCGCATGCCTGGTCGGACGAAGCGTACAGGCGGTGGCTGCTTGACGACCCGGATGCCGCCATCGCATCGATGGGCTACGTGGGGGCGCAGGGCGAGCAGATGCGTGTCGTCGCAAACACGGACGACGTCCACAACCTCGTTGTCTGCACGCTCTGCTCCTGCTACCCGTGGCCGCTCCTCGGCCTGCCGCCCGTCTGGTACAAATCCGCGCCATACAGAGCGCAGGCCGTCATCGATCCGCGCGGCGTGATCAGGCAGTTCGGTTCGGAGATTGCCGATCGGAAAGAGGTGCGCGTATGGGATTCCACCTCCGAGATGCGCTACCTCGTACTGCCGCAGCGACCCGAAGGCACGGAGGGATGGAGCGAGGAGGAACTCATGGAACTCGTGACGCGCAACGCCATGATCGGAGTCGAGGAGGCGCGGCGGCCGGCGGCGCAAGGCGGCAAACCATGAAGGGTGTACACGACCTGGGCGGGATGCAGGGGTTCGGGCCGGTGCAACCTGAGCCGGAGTCCGAGGAGCCGGTCTTCCACGAGGAATGGGAGAGCCGGGTGTACGGCATCGTCCGTCTCATCGGGCTTCTGGGACTGTGGAACATCGACATGTCCCGCCACAACAGGGAGCAATTGCCTCCCGCCGACTATCTCGCCAACTCCTATTACGAGAATTGGTTCGCGGGGATACAGAAGCAACTGGTCAGGTCCGGCCTCGTTTCCGAGGAGGAATTGCAAACGGGCAGGGCGGCGACCCCCGTGCCGGAACACATCATGGAACGGGTCGTGCGTTCCGAACAGGTGCGGGCGGCTCCCTTCATGACTGCGAGCTACGTCCGGCCCGCGTCCGCTCCAGCCCGCTTTGCGCCGGGCGACCTTGTGCGCGCAATCGACCGCCAACCGCGCGGTCAAGGACACACCCGGGCGCCAGGCTATGTCAGAGGCCACACGGGGATCGTGCGTGAGCACTACGGGTCACAGGTATACCCGGACCTGAGCGCCCAGGGCGTGGACGAAGGAAGGCATCTCTACAACGTACGCTTCGATGGGCGTGATCTGTGGGGGGAATCGGCCAACGTGA
>JAPOOT010000242.1 GCA_026713285.1 Gemmatimonadota bacterium
GGTGAGGTACCCGGCGCGATTGTTTTGTCACGATGGTTCAACCGATCAATCGGGTTCGAGTCCATGAGGATACTCGCCATCGATCCGGTACGACCGGACAAGGCCATTCTGCAGGAGGCCGCAGGCGTTATCCGCGACGGGGGCCTTGTGGCCTTTCCAACCGAGACGGTTTACGGTATCGGCGCGGACGGAACCAATCCTGCCGCGATTCGGCGTATATACGACGCCAAAGGCCGCGATGAAACCAAGCCGATTCTGGTTCTCGTTTCGCGCCGGCAGGACCTGGACCGCCTGGTCCGGCACATCCCCGGACGTGTCCATGCGTTGATGGACGCCTGCTGGCCCGGTCCCCTGACGCTGGTTTTTCCGGCGTTGGACAGTGTGCCGCGGGAACTACTGGGCGGAGGTTCGACGATCGGGGTCAGGCACAGCGGCGCGGCGATCGCCGGGCATCTGTGCCGCGCGGTGGGCGGACCCGTAACCGCACCCAGCGCCAACCGTTCCGGAGATCCCGAACCGATTACCGCGGAAGACGTTGCCCTGCGGTTGGGCGGCCGGGTAGATTTGATTCTCGACGGCGGGCGTTCGCCATCGGACCAGCCTTCAACGGTCGTGGACGTTTCTGCCGGGCCCCCGCGTCTCATCCGGGCGGGTTGTATACCCTTTGATCGCGTCACGGAAGCCTGGCGCCAGTGATTGGCGGCGGCGCTTTCTGACCGGGGAGAACTGACGACGATGCGGATACTCGTCATTCGAACGGACCGTATCGGTGACGTGCTGCTGTCGACGCCTGTGCTCAGCGTGTTGCGGGAGCAGCGCGCCGATTGCCATATCGCAATGCTCGTGTCTCCGTATGCAGCCGGCGCAATCGAGGGACATCCGGCCCTGGACGAGACGATCGTGGACGAGCGCTCCGGACGCCACGGCGGACCTTCGGGATTCCTGCGTCTGGTCGGCGACCTCCGCGCGGGGCGGTTCGACGCGGTCCTGGTCCTGCATCCCACGGCAAGGCTGGCCCTGGCCTGCCGTCTCGCCGGCATTCGGGTAAGGATCGGAACGGGGTACAGGGCATACGGATTTCTTTTCAACCGAAGGCTATACGAGCACCGGCGGGAGGCCCGCAAGCACGAGGTCGAATACAATCTGTCCCTGGTTCGGGCGCTGTTCGACGGCGCAGGTGAAGCCGCCCCGCTGATCCACGTGCCCGATTCGGCCCGGTGCGCCATAGCGCGTCGCTTGCGCCGCTGGCGCGTGCGGCCGGACGATCCGCTGGTCCTGCTGCATCCCGGCAGCGGAGGGTCGGCCCGGAACTGGCCCGCGGGGTGCTTCTCGGAACTGGCCGGGCGGCTTGCCCGGCGCGGCGTCCGCGTCGTTGTAACAGGATCGGCCGGAGAACGGGACCTGGTCGAAAGGGTCGCGGGATCGCTGCCGGATTCGGTCATTCGTGTCGCCGGAGAACTCGACCTCAAGGAACTGGCGGCGTTGCTCCAGGCATCCTCGCTCTGCGTCACGAACAGTACCGGGCCCCTGCACGTCGCGGCGGCCGTGGGAACGCCCACCGTTGCGTTGTTCTGCCCCATAAAACCGTGCAGCCCGGCTCGCTGGGGCCCCTTCGGTGGGGATCATGATATCCTGATGCCGGAAGTGCCACCCTGCCCCAGGTGTATCGAGACCGCCTGTCCATATTTCGATTGCATGGAGCGCATCGCAGTCGACGACGTATACGAGACCGTTTGCGGCCGGCTCATGGCCGGACGCCCCGAGCTGGCAGGCATTCTGGCCGGTAAAGGCGGACAGGATTCTACAGCAGAGCGCTGAAACCAAAAGGGGAGATTCTTGCCTGACCTGAAGAACCCATTGATCGTGCAGAGCGACCGGACCATCCTCGTCGAAGTCGACCATCCACGCTACGAGGACGCCCGGGATGCGCTGGCGCGTTTCGCGGAACTGGAAAAGTCCCCTGAGCATATCCACGTATACAGGCTGAGCCCGCTGTCCCTGTGGAACGCCGCCTCGGCGGGGATGGAAGCGGCCGGCGTGCTCGAGTCGCTCGAAGGCCTGAGCAAGTACGAGATTCCACAGAACATCCGCCGCGAGATCGTCGATTTCATAGCACGGTACGGCCAGCTCAGGCTGCGCAAGGAGGACGGGAAGCTTGTCCTCGAGTCCGACGATGCGGCGCTGATCGCGGAAGTTTCCGGGCTGCCCTCGGTCAAGCAGTTTCTCGCACAACCGCTGGACGAGCGGCGGGTCCGGGTGGGGGATCGATTCCGCGGCCACATCAAGCAGGCGCTGATAAAAGTCGGATTTCCGGTGGAAGATCTGGCGGGTTACGTAGAAGGCGCTCCGTTGGCAATCGAATTGCGCACCAATTCCGGCGACCGTAAATCTTTCAGCATGAGGGACTACCAGGTGGACGCCGTTGGCGCGTTCCACATGAACGGCGAGCCGCAGGGCGGCAATGGCGTCGTCGTGCTCCCCTGCGGCGCGGGGAAGACGATCGTGGCCCTCGGTGCCATGGCCGCCCTGAAATGCCACACCCTCGTACTTACGGCCAACACGGTGGCACTTCGACAGTGGCGGGAGGAACTGCTCGGGAAGACTTCGCTTTCAGAGGATATGATCGGCGAATATTCCGGTGAAACGAAACAGATTCGGCCCGTAACACTGGCCACATACCAGATTCTGACTTACAGGAAAAGCAGGGGAGACGAATTCCAGCATTTCGGTCTCTTCGACCAGAAAGGCTGGGGTCTCATCATCTATGACGAGGTTCACCTGCTGCCGGCCCCGGTTTTTCGTTTCACGGCCGAGATCCAGGCCCGAAGGCGCCTCGGGCTGACCGCTACGCTGGTTCGGGAAGACGGCCGCGAGGACGACGTCTTCAGCCTCATTGGTCCCCGAAGGTACGACATGCCCTGGAAACTGCTGGAGCGGCAGGGGTGGATCGCGGAAGCGTACTGCCGAGAAATCCGGATAGACCTGCCCGAGGCCCGGCGCATGTCCTACGCCGTGGCCAATCGCAGGGAGAAGTTCAGGATCGCCTCGGAAAACAGCCGGAAGACGGAGATCATCCGCAACCTGCTGGAACAACATCTGACGGACCAGGTTCTGATTATCGGATTATACGTGAGACAGCTCAAGCAGATCGCCGCGTTGTTCGATTTCCCCCTGATCACCGGCAGCACGCCGCTGCAGGCCCGGCTCGATCTGTATAACCGGTTCAGAAACGGTGAACTCAAACGCCTCGTGGTGTCCAAGGTCGCCAATTTCGCCATCGACCTGCCGGACGCCAACGTGGCGATCCAGATATCGGGCACCTTCGGGTCTCGCCAGGAGGAAGCCCAGCGTCTGGGCCGGATCCTCCGTCCCAAGGCGGACGGCTCGGCCGCCATATTCTACTCGCTCATCACGCGAAACACCCTGGACCAGGACTACGCCGTGAACCGCCAGCTCTTCCTCACTGAGCAGGGCTATCAGTATACCATACACGATGTGAGCGAGGTGCGGGCATGACGGTCCGATTGACATCCGGCCGGCAGGATTCTATATTCACATAGACCATTGCGGACCGGCAAGCCGGATTCAATCCGGTTGTGTCGGGAAACGGGCACTTTTTCTGAAACCCATCCCTCCGCGCGGCGTATAACGTGGTATGGGAGAGAAGAAAATGGCTGACAACACCTCTATAAACACGGTACAGGTGTCCGATATCGAATCGGGTATACTCGACGAATTGACCCTGTCGGATGAAGCCCTTTTCGTCCGTGTTCAACGGGAGGATGCGCGCGCTTTCGAAGTGATCGTCGGAAGATACCGTACCAGGCTGTATAATTGCATTTATCGCATGGTCCACAATATGGAGTGCGCGGAAGACCTGGTGCAGGAGACGTTTCTAAGAGTCTACCGGAACCGCCACAACTACAAGGCGATCTCCAATCTTTCCACCTGGATTTATACCATCGCGCTCAATCTCGCCCGGAGCGAGTTGCGCAAGCGAAAACGCCGCCAGTTCTTCTCCCTGAACGCGTCGCCTCACGAGAACAGCACCAGGGAAGGAATCGATCTGCCGGACAAGAACGCGGGGCCTGGCGATCACCTGGAGCAGAATGAACTGGGCAGGGCCATCCAGCATGCGATCGATCAACTGCCGGAGAAATACAAATCCGTGATCGTGCTGCGTGATATTGAAGAACTGTCTTACGAACAGATCGGCGAGATCCTGCGCTGTCCGACCGGAACCGTCAAGTCGCGGGTCAACCGGGGGCGGCTGAGACTGCAGGAAATGCTCAGGCAGTGGCAGGTAGAGATACTTTGAGGAGGAAGGATATTTTGAACTGTAGTGGCTACGAGCGGAAGATGTCCGACTACCTGGACGGTCAGTTGTCGAAGGCAACCGAAGACGAACTACGGTTTCATCTGAACGGATGTCCAAGGTGCCGGCTCAAGATTGATGACATGGAAAGCTCCATCCGGGCCGTGAAGAGTCTGCCCGCCGTATCCCCTCAGCCAGGATTCGATCATCGACTCGGCAGTCTGCTGAACCGGGAAATTACCCGTGAACTGTACGCCGCTTCCTGGTGGAGACGCGTATCGGGGGCTTTTGCCGAACTGGGCGAACACAGCCGGCAGCGTCCCGTTCAACTGGTATTCGCGACCAGCCTGATCCTTACCATATCCGTGATCGGCGGATTCGGGGAACTGTCCACGCCCACGGAACGGTCCGATTCGTCTACGTCCCCTCCCATGGCCTTTTTCCTGCCGACGCCCGTTGAACCCGAACTTGCACCCCCCGATCCGATTTCGTCCTTTCCCCTTGAAAGAGAATTCGCGCCGCACATGGCGGTAAAGCCGGCACTGAGCCAGGAACAGGCATCCATTTTCCCCACTTCTTCTGCATCCAGTCTCTCCTTGAACGCATCCGGAATCACCGGCGTCAGACCGGGCATCATGACCGTCAGGACCATGGAACCAAAAACCCATGGGATTCGATTCGTGTCGGCGGGTACGGGCATGCGCCTCGATCCATCCCTGTTCAGCGAGACCTTCGGCCAGGACCTGGTTACCAGCGGCAATATAGATCAACCGGCTTCGGAGGAACGGCTGCAACCCGTCGGAACCACCGAATTTCGCGCGACACAGCGAGCATATGGATTGCCTGGTTCGCCTGACACGCAAGGGTCGTCAGGTCCGAACACCCCTCTCAGACGCGTCCGTATCTCGTTCTGACCGACCATGCATGGTTCTCATCCCAAACGACTCGGAACCGACCGCTTTCGGCCCCTGATCTGCGCCGTGCTGCTGTGCTGCCTGGGGCACTTTTATGCCGCTTCAAGGACTTACGCGCAGGCCCCACCGTACCTGCATAACCTGGAACAAGAGATCGTCGCACTCGTGGAACGCGTGGAACCGACGATCGCCAGCGTGATCGTACAGCGGAAGTTCATCAATACGGTGAACGGGCAGACTTTCACGGACTGGGAACGATCCATTGGAACCGGCGTGGTCCTCCACAGAGACGGTTTCATCATCACGACGGCCGGCGTCGTGGATCATGCCCACGATATCCTGGTGAATTTCCAGGATGGCCGGTACCGCCTCGGCGAACTCGTCGGGGTGGACAGGCTCTCCGATATCGCCGTGATCCGCGTTGACAGCGTGACGGTCCATACCGCGCGACTCGGTGATTCCGATGGCGTCCGACCGGGATCCTGGGTTCTTGTACTGAATAACGCCCATGGCTTTCCATCCTCGATGACGACGGGGATCGTGAACGGGGTGAGGGAAGAAGACGTCATGTTGCAGGTCAGCGCAGTGGTCGGCGGAGGTTACACCGGTGGCGCCGTGTTTTCAGCGAACGGTCGCCTGCTCGGTCTCGTGGCCGATTCCCAGGGGAAACAGACTTCCCTGTCTGAGCGCTTTAGTGGAGGAAATGGCGGAGGTTTGATTTCGGTCATTCCCATCAACCGCGTAAAGACCTTTGCCAGGCAGCTCATCGAATACGGAGAGATCCGCCGGAGCTGGCTGGGTGTGTACGTGGAGAAAATCTGGGACAGCATCAACGTCGGCGGCGACCGCAATATCATGCTGGGCGCCGGAGATGGTATGGTCGTTTCAGACGTATATCCCGACAGCCCAGCCATGAAGATCGGTCTGCGCAAGGGCGATATTCTGCAGGCTGTAAACGGTGTCCCGATGAACCATCCCATTGTGCTGGCCGAATTCGTAACCGCGCTTCCGGTGGGCACCCGGATCGAAATCACGTACCTCCGGGGAGATACGGAAAAGACGGTGAACACGGTTCTCGCGCCTCAGCCGAAACTGCTGAGTGCCCCCGCCTCCCCTCTACTCGTCGAAGATGGTGCGGACGATCCCCTGCCCAGTGAAGATCCCAATCTAATCCAGCAAATGATCCTGGAACACGAAATGGAACTTGCGGCCCACCGGCTCAAGTTGAATCAGCTCAAAAGGCTGCTGGATGAACGCATTCGGCGTATCGATCAGCGGTCGGTGGTCCTGCCCGGGGATAATGGATTCTAATCTGCTGGACCGCCTGGACTGTCTAAGACCGCCTGGATCGCCAGCCGCGGCCGTTTGGGCCTGACTGCCCGGACCGCCTGGACCGCCAGCTGCGGCCGATTGTGACAGACTATCCGGGCCGCCTGGATCGACGGCCGCGGCCTTCAGTCTCCCTTCCCTACAGGTTTCCACGACAAACATCTCTTGCCCACCTGATCCAGCCGGATATACATTTACACCACAGCCGGTCCGGCTGCATGATGCGTTTTGCCAAGGACGTCCATCGTATCCGTTGGATTCAACCGGGGAGTGTGCATGGAACACCGAAAACTCGGCCGTACCGATATGTCGATCAGCTTCATCGGCCTGGGTTGCGTGACCTTTGGCCGTGAGATCGACGAGGAGAATTCGGTTGCCATTCTGGACTATGCCGTCGAAAACGGCCTCGACTGGCTCGACACGGCGGAAGCGTACGGGGGCGGAAACGCCCGTACATACCGGCGGGACGTGTTGAAGGTCGATGACGTTCGCGAGACCTCGGACGTCACGGGTTCCTCCGAAATCATCATTGGTAATTGGATGAAGGAACGGGGTTGCAGGGACGAAGTGGCAATCTGTTCCAAAGTGAGCAGCGGAAACAGGCCGGAGAACATAGCCCGGGCGCTCCAGGTCAGTCTCGACCGGCTGCAGGTGGACTGCATTGACATCTACGAACTGCATTCCCCCGACGAATCCGTTCCCATCGATGAAAGCCTGGCCGTGCTGGACCAGGCGGTGACAGACGGCAGAATCAGAACGGTGGGGTGCAGCAATTTCAATGCTTCACAACTCCAGGAAGCCCTGGATGCCTCCGCGCGGCATGGCTATGCCCGTTTCGAGGTGATCCAGCCTCCCTACAACCTGGCCGATCCCGGCGCGCAGGACGAACTCTTCCCCCTGTGCCGGCGCGAGGAAGTGGGTGTTACGTCCTACAGTCCGCTCGCCGCCGGTTTCCTTACGGGCAAATACACGCCGGATCGGAACGACTTTCCCAGGGGTTCGCGGTTCGACGTCATACCCGGTCACGCGGACATCTACTTCAACGACCGGAATTTCCGGAACGTGGAGCGGCTGCGCGCCCTCTCGGACTCCAGGGGACTCCCCATGGTGCGCCTGGCCATGGCCTGGGCCATGGGGCATCCGGATGTCACGTCGGTCATCGTCGGCGCCCGGCATACCGGCCACCTCGACAACGCATTCGAAGCGCTCGACCTGAGGACGGACACGCAATTGCGGGACGAAATGTCGAGCTGGCTGACGGACTGAACAGCACCGTTACAGGTGCGATAACGACGATCTTGAGAGGGGGATTCCGTGGGTCTGGATCCAGTTGAAATGACGAAGGAGTTCGTGGATGTGAAGTCCGTCAGCCGGTGGAGCAACGCCGCCATATCCGATCTGGTCGAAGACCGGATGAAGGCATGCGGGCTTGAAGTGGAACGGTTGTCCTACGAAGATGAAAACGGCGAGCTGAAAGTCAGCCTCGTCGGACGCAAAGGTGAAGGCGAAGGCGGACTGGCCTTCCTGTCCCACACAGACACCGTCCCGGGGCAGGAACAGGACTGGGATGCCTATCACGGCGTGGTCGACGGCGATCGGCTGCTGGGCCGGGGCAGCTGCGACATGAAGGGTCCCCTGGCATGCACCATGATCGCCGTCGCAAAGGTGGATGCGGACCAACTGAAGAAGCCGCTGATCGTGGTGGCGACGGCCGATGAGGAGGTGGGTGGCGGCGGAGCGCACCAGGTAGCCACGGAGTCCGGTATCATGAGCGCCCTTCGTCCGGACTACGGCGTGGTGGCCGAACCGACCAGCCTGACGCCGGTGTACGCCCACAAGGGGGCGGCGCACGTCGTGGTGACGGCCCACGGCCGGGCGGCCCACACCAGCACAGGTCTCGGGGAATCCGCCAATTTCAAGATTGCCCCTTTCCTTGCCGAAATGGCCGAACTGTCGGAGCGGATCAAAGAGGATGAACGGTACCGGAACGCGGAGTTCAATCCGCCTTCGAACGGGTTCAACATGGTAATCACCGACTACGACACGAAGCAGAATGTCTCCGCTGCGCGATCGACCTGTCACGTCTGTTTCCGCACGATGCCGGACGATCACAGCGAGGTACTGGTGAAAGAACTGGTTTCCAAGGCCGAAAGTTACGGGTTCGAGGTTTCGAGCACCATATCCCGTCCCTTCTACGCCGATCCTTCGAGTCCCATCGTGCAACTGGCGTCCGAAGTCACCGGCGGCAAGCGGCCGGAAACCGTGCCCTACGGGACGGACGCTCCCCATTTCAGGGAGCAGCTGGATATGGTGGTGCTGGGCCCCGGCAGCATAGAACGCGCCCACACGGTGGGCGAATACGTGGAAATACCGCAGCTTTACGAGGCGGTGGATATCTACTCACGCATGATTCACGAAGTTTGCTTATAGGAGTCGATTCATGGCGGATTCCGTAGGTTACAGCGATACCCCTGTAATTCCGGGCGGCACCTGGCGCGTCCACGATGGCGACCGCCCGCAGCCCCGGGTCGTCACCCCGGGCGGCGATGCAGGTGGCCCGCCCTCGGACGCGGTCGTGTTATTCGACGGATCGGACCTCGACCAGTGGACCGGCCGGGATGGAGGCGCCGCCGCCTGGAAGGTGGAAAACGGCTATATGGAGGTCAACGGCTCGGGAGATATCTCGACCCGAGCACACTTCGGCGACTGCCAATTGCATCTGGAATGGGCTACCCCCGAGGAAGTCGCGGGAGACAGCCAGGGCCGGGGAAACAGCGGCGTATTTCTGCTGGGACTGTATGAAATCCAGGTGCTGGACAGTTTCAACAACCGGACCTATGCCGACGGGTCCGCCGCGTCGATTTACGGCCAGTACCCGCCCCTGGTCAACGCGAGCCGGGGTCCCGGCCAATGGCAAAGCTACGACATCGTCTTCGAAGCGCCTTCGTGGGACGGCGACAGGCTGGTCAAAGGCACGCACCTGACGGTGCTGCACAACGGCATCGTGGCGCACCACAGGCAGGAGGCCGTCGGGCCCACCGGGCACAGGGACCTGGCGAACTACGACTCGCCCCACGCCGTGACGGGCCCCGTGCAACTGCAGGATCACGGCAATCCCGTCAGGTACCGCAACATCTGGATCAGGCGCCTGACCGCCTACGACGAATCCTGATCCATCGAGTCTAACCCGGTCCCTTTTCGTCCGGACCGCCCGGTTCGCCCGGATCGCCCGGTTCGCTCACCCAGCGCAGGATGATGAGGGACGCGGCAGCGGCCATGACGCCGCAGGCCGCGCCGACGGATCCGTATCCGAAGGCGACGTAAAGCACGCCGCACAACGCCGTTCCGGTCGCGATGCCGATTTCCGCCACGGTGTTCTTCAGCGCGATCAAGGCGCCGCGTTCCTCATCCGTCGCCATGGCCGTGACCAGTGCCTGCAGCGGCGCGTGGCGAAACGCCCCTGCGATGCCGGTCAGAATGAACCCGGCGAATACCACCGGCAGCAGATCGGTAATCCACGGTATACCGGCCAGCAGGACGGCCATCGCCAGCCCGCTTCCCACGACGATCCTCCTCTTCCCCACCCGGTCCGAGAGATGCCCGGCCAATGGACTGCCCAATAGCGCGCCCAGACCGGCGAAGAGAAATATCATGCCGATCCAGTCGGTTGAAAGTCCGTATATGTCCCGCAGCCAGGTCCCTACGAAGGTAATGAAACCGACCGTGGATGCCGATACGAGAAACGACGCCGCAACGACCGACAGGGGTCCGGTGCGAACGAGGAATCTACGATAACGCTTCACCATGTCGATTATGTTGGCACCGCGTACAACCTGAGCCCTCGAGGGTAAAACGGCCAGCGCCGGCAACCATAATAAGAGCCCGGCGCCCGCAAATGCGCAAAAAGCCCACCGCCAGGACCAGGCCTCCGCGATAAAAGCCCCCGCCGGCACGCCCAGGATCATGGCCGTGAAGTACCCCGACATTACCATGCCCATGGCGGCGCCCCGACGCTTGTAGGGAAAGTGGTCCCCGATGCTCGCGGTTACGTTCAGTGAGAGGGTTCCCGCGGCCGCACCCGTGACGGCCCGGAAGGCTACCATCGAAGCATAGTCCCATGCCAGGCCGCACATCAGGGTCGCCGTGGTGAACACGATCAGCCCGGCGAACAGCATCTTCCTTCGGCCCCAGCTGTCCGACAGGGGACCGAGGCCGAAGGAGACGGCCGCAGCCGCGATCGCATAAACCGAGACCAGCAATCCGGCCTGTCCCGCGTCCATGCTGAAAGCAGACATCAGGTCGGGCAGGAGCGGGGAGATCATCTGGTTGTCCGCCACGGCTACGAACATGATGCCGAACAGCAACGCAATCAGTCGTTTATTGCCTATCCGGCTCGTTTCTGTCATGGGTTTTTCCGGTTGTTTCGAGTCAGACCAATGAACCGCTGTGCATCCAGGGTGTTTCGTAGTGCCAGGAGAGTACCCGGTCCCGCAGGCCGGCTGCCAGATTATCCTCGAGGACCGAATTCCGCAGGTTGGCCATCTGGTAGGGGTCGGTCCGCAAATCGTAAAATCCCGCCCGGTCGTCCAGTACGCGGCCTGTCTTCGTATCGATACGAATCCCGTAGGTGTGGGCCGTCGTCCGCAGTCCGATTTCCTCTCTACCCGTCTCCATGAATGCGCCATCTTCTCCCTGGGCTTCTCCAGTCGAAATCGTTCCGGCCAGGTTTCTCCCCTGGACGTGGGCAGGAGCGGAACCGCCGCA
>JAPOOT010000259.1 GCA_026713285.1 Gemmatimonadota bacterium
GTGCGGTCGCTGTTCGGCTGGCCCGAGCCCGGTCATCCCTACTACACGGCACAGACCCTCGGCCTGCTGGCGCATGCCTTCCCGGGGATCGATCTGTCCCCCTATCGTGAAGCGTTACCCTGAGCGCGGCCTCTGGAGGCACGGTCCAAAGTGGCGATAACGCCGCCGGAGTGGTCGCGGGGAGCGAAATTCCCGCCCGGGCAGCGCGGATACGACCTCCCGCAATACCCTTGACAACAGGGCGCGTTACCCGTTATTCTGATTCTGCATTTACCGGTCCCCGGCCGGGTATTGGAACGCGCCGTCATCGAGCTCATCGGCAGGCGGTCCCCACGTCCCGCCGCCCACAACCCCGCCTAGAACCATGTGCGACTACACCGGCCCCAGGCCCATACCCAAGATCGACATCCACACCCATATCCTGCCGGAAAACTGGCCTGACCTGCGCAAACGGTACGGGTACGGCGGATTCGTCGAACTGGAACACTACCATCCTGGCTGCGCGCGCATGATGATCGACGGCAGGCGGTTCCGCGAAATCCAGGCCAATTCCTGGGACCCGCCGACCCGGCTCGGCGAATGCGAAACAGCGGGCGTGCACGTACAGGTCCTTTCCACCGTCCCGGTCATGTTCAGCTACTGGGCCCAGCCGGCGGACGCGCTGGACCTGTCCCGCATGCTGAACGACCACATTGCCGATGTGATCCACACCTGGCCCCGGAGGTTCATCGGGCTGGGCACCGTACCCATGCAGGCGCCCGACATGGCCATCCGGGAAATGGAGCGTTGCGTCCGGGAACTGGGGCTTTCAGGGATTGAGATCGGTACCCACATCAACGGGAACAACCTGAGCGAACCCCACCTGTTCCCGGTGTTCGAAGCGGCGGCGGAACTGGGCGCGGCGGTGTTCATCCATCCCTGGGACATCATGGGACAGGAGACCATGGAGAAGTACTGGCTGCCCTGGCTGGTGGGCATGCCGGCCGAGACCTCCCGGGCGATCTGTTCCATGATCTTCGGCGGTGTATTCGAGCGCCTGCCGAAGCTGCGCGTGGCATTCGCCCACGGCGGTGGTTCTTTTCCCGCGACCATCGGGCGCATCGATTCCGGTTTCAAGACACGCCCCGATCTGTGCGCGGTGGACAACGACGTGCTTCCCAGTGCCTACCTGGGCAGATTCTACCTGGATTCCCTCGTCCATGACAGCCGCATCCTGGACTACCTGATCCACCTTATCGGCCCGGACCACATCGCCCTGGGGTCCGACTACCCGTTCCCCCTCGGCGAAGCGGTGCCCGGCAGGATGATCGAATCCATGGACCACCTGGACGATGACGTCAAGTCCAGGCTGCTGTACCGCTCCGCCCTGGCCTGGCTGAACCTGGAAGCCGATCGGTATTTTGGAGAAACCGTTTAGCCCATGACTGCTCGACTCGATTTCCCTGTGAACGCCACAGAAACGGACGCCGCAGAACTGGACGCCGCCGATGAACTTTCGGCCTTCCGGTCCCGCTTTCATTTTCCCCGCACGGAAAACGGGGGGGATGAGGTCTACCTGGTGGGCCATTCGCTGGGACTCCAGCCGGTAGCCGCCCGGGACTACGTGGACCGGGAACTCGAAGATTGGCGTAGGCTGGGCGTCGAGGGGCATTTCGAGGGAGAAAACCCCTGGATGTCCTACCACGAAGCGCTCACGGACCCGCTGGCCCGGCTCGCCGGGGCCCTGCCCGGAGAAGTCGTGGCCATGAACACCCTCACGGTGAATCTTCACCTGATGATGGTCTCTTTCTACCGCCCCACGCCGGGGAGAAACCGGATCCTCATCGAAGGCTCCGCATTCCCCTCGGACCGGTACGCCGTGGCTTCGCAGGCCGCCTGGCATGGATACGACCCCGCCGAAAGCGTGATCGAGCTGTGGCCCCGGGAAGGAGAGGACACGATCCGCACGTCCGACATCGAGGACCTGATCGAACGGGAAGGCGAGACCATCGCCCTGGTCTTCCTGGGTGGGGTGAACTACCTGACCGGACAGGCCTTCGACATGGAACGGATCACCCGGGCGGGTCACCGGCAAGGGTGCGTCGTGGGATTCGACCTCGCCCACGCCATGGGCAATCTGGTCCTTCGGCTCCACGACTGGGACGTCGACTTCGCCGTCTGGTGTTCCTACAAGTACCTGAACGGGGGACCCGGCTGCGTCGGCGGGGGCTTCGTCCACGCGAAGCATGGCCAACGGGACGATCTGCCCCGGTTCGCCGGTTGGTGGGGCCACGACAAGTCCACCCGGTTCCGGATGCCCCCGGCTTTCGAGGCGATCCCGGGGGCGGAAGGCTGGCAGCTGAGCAATCCGCCGATCCTGCCCCTTGCGGCCCTGCGCGCCTCGCTGGAACTCTTCGACGAGGCGGGCATGGACCGGCTGCGTAACAAGAGCAAGGGGTTGACCGGATACATGGAACACCTGCTCCGGACCCGCCTGCCGGAAGAACTGTCCATCATCTCACCGCCGGACCCGGAACAGCGCGGATGCCAGCTTTCAATCAGGACGGGGCCGGCAGGGCGCCGCGTCCACGGGATTCTGTCGGAGCACGGCATCCGGTGCGACTGGAGGGAACCCGACGTGATCCGCGTCGCCCCCGTTCCGCTCTACAACCGCTACGCGGATGTCCACCGTTTCGTGAAGGTCATGGCGGAGGAGTTGGAATCGGCCGGCTGACCTGGTTTTCATTCCGGTTTCGAACCGAATGTGGGTACCCATGGGTGTCAAACGGGAGACCATAACCCTGGTAGGCGCGGGTCTCGCAGGATCCCTGCTGGCGGTTTTTCTCGCCCGGCGGGGATTCAGGGTCGAAGTATACGAAAAACGGTCCGATATCCGCCGGGTTTCGACTGGCGCCGGTAAAGCCGGCCGGTCGATCAACCTGGCCATGTCCGCCCGTGGACTCCATGCGCTGCAGCAGGTCGGTCTCAGAGACGAAGTCCTGGGCATGGCGATACCCATGGAGGGACGGCTGATACATCCCGTGAAAGGCGAACGGGTCCTCCAGCCCTACGGCCAGCGGGACGAAGAGGTCATCTACTCCGTATCCCGCGGCGAACTGAACCGGGGCCTGCTCAGCGCCGCGGAACGGCAGGACGGCGTACGGCTGCATTTCAACGCCCGGTGCACGGGGGTGGAGTTCCGGACCGGTGTGCTGTATGTCCGCGACGACGCGACCAATCACGTACACTCGCTCCGCCCGAAGCGGATCATCGGGGTGGACGGCTCCGCTTCGGCCATACGAACCGCCATGATGAACGTGGGCCGGTTCGACCTCTCCCAGCAGTACCTGACCCACGGATACAAGGAACTGACCATTCCAGCGGGGACGAACGGCGCGTACAGGATGGAGCCCAATGCCCTCCACATCTGGCCGCGGGGCCTGTACATGCTGATCGCGCTGCCGAATCTGGACGGCAGCTTTACCTGCACCCTCTTCTTCCCCCACGAAGGCGATTACAGTTTCGCCAGCCTCCTGGACCCGCGGCAGGTACTGGACTTTTTCAAGTCGCAGTTCCCCGATGCCGCGGCGCTGATGCCCGATCTGGCCACGCTGTACCTCGACAATCCCACGGGATCGCTGGTCACGCTCAAGTGTTTTCCCTGGCACTATCGTGACCGGGTCCTCCTTCTGGGCGACGCCGCGCACGCCATCGTGCCTTTCTTCGGCCAGGGGATGAACTGCGCTTTCGAAGACTGCACCGTCCTCGACGAATGTATCGAGGCGTACTGGCCGGACTGGGAAACGGTATTCGAGTCCTTCGGGCGCCGCAGGAAGGAAGACAC
The DNA here is from genome assembly GCA_026713285.1 of Gemmatimonadota bacterium. Taxonomy (GTDB): domain Bacteria; phylum JAAXHH01; class JAAXHH01; order JAAXHH01; family JAAXHH01; genus JAAXHH01. Next base: position 3,824 of record JAPOOT010000259.1, read on the forward strand.
GGATGCCATCGCCGACATGGCCCTGGCCAATTACGTCGAGATGCGCGACCAGGTGAACGACCCGGGGTTTCAACTCAGGCAGAAGGTGGGTTTCCTGCTGGAACGAAAGTTTCCCGAACTGTATATCCCCCGTTATTCCATGGTGTCATTCCACCGGTTTCCCTATAGCGAGGCACTGCGCAGCGGCGAAATCCAGGACGGCATTTTGCGGGAAATCTGCGATTCCATATCCGCGGAGGAGCAGGTGGACTGGGACCTGGCGGAGCGGCTGGTCAGCGAGCGGCTCGGGACCTGACTATGGCAGGTTCGCGGCACCTGGCGGAGCGGCTGGTCGGCGAGCGGCTCGGCGCACGCTGAGCGGCGGCCCCGGCTTGACAGGCCATCCGGCCAGGTCTACATTGCATATTACCTTACGCGGCGTATCGTGCCTGACGCCTTCAATGCCACATTTCCTAACGGTTCTCAAAGCAAATGCATGTACTCAACTACATCGGCGGCGCATTGCGCGAACCGGCTGGCGGCGGTTACCTGGACAATGTCGATCCCGCCACGGCCGCCGTGCTGGGCATGATTCCGGACTCGGACGCCCGGGACGTGGAAGAAGCGGTGATCGCGGCGGAAAACGCTTTCCCGGACTGGTCGTCTCTGTCCGCCCGGGAGCGGTCGGAATTCCTTCTTCGCATTGCCGATATGATCGAGGAGAGGCGGGATGAATTGGCCCTCGCCGAATCGGACGATACGGGCAAACCCGTTGCCCTGGCGGAATCGGTGGATATCCCCCGCGCCGCGAGCAACTTCCGGTTCTACGCCACGGCCATCGAGCACTTCGCCAGTGAATCCCA
>JAPOOT010000264.1 GCA_026713285.1 Gemmatimonadota bacterium
CTCGGCAGGGAGCTTTACGTCGAATCCCGCGAGGTGGAGAGAGACCAGCGGCAGGCGATCTTTGCCGCTTCGCTGGATATGTACCGTGCCAAGGTCGCCCATGACAGCACGAACTATTCCGCCTATCTGAACATGGGCATCACGGGACTGGTGGCCAACGACGGCGCGGTGGCCCGGGACGCGCTCCTCCAGTCCCTGAACCTAAAGGCCGAAGAAGGCGAGACGGATCCGACGACCATTCTCCAACCATTGAAATACCTGGGAACGGCCTACCTCATCCTGGAGGATTTCGCCAACGCGCGCACGACGTTCCGCCGGGTGCTGGAGATCGATCCTACGGACCACGAGGCCTATTACCGCCTGGGTTTCGACCGGGTGTTGAACAAGGATTACGCCGGCGCTATCGGCCGCCTGCGGAAAGCAGTCGAGCTGAAACCGGACGAATCGTCCTATCATCTCCTTCTCGCCCAGGCCTATACGAATTCGCAACAGCTCGCGCCGGCGATCCGCCATTACCGGGAATGCCTCCGGCTGGACCCCAATAACGGCACGGCGCGGGAGCAGTTGAACAACGTGCGCGAGATCTACGAACAGCTGCAGGGAGACTGATGAACGATCGTTCTTCCGCGGGCAGGTCCGGCGCGCGTGAACGGCGGGGAAGTTCCGGATTGCAAATTACATGATCCAGGCCTGTTTACAGGCGACACACAGGACACGGATGGAAAGGTGGTGGTGAAGGAAGGCGTTTGTCCCGCCGACTCGAACAGGACACTTTCAGGATGGGCAGTACCGGGTTTGTCCGGCAGGGATTATATCACGGTGAGATGATTGTCTTGGTTTTTAATTCACTATTCGTAACGCAACAAAGTTTAAGGAGAATTTGATATGCGGCCAGGCGCCTTTATCATGATCATCATCGTCCTTTGCTTTATTGTTTCATGGATCATTTTCGAGTACTTTCTGCCACAGTTCGTAAAGGACGGCGGACCCGTGGTCATCGGTCTCATGGTGCTCACCATGCTTGACATCACTTTCATCATAGAGCGTTCGCTGACGCTGAAGAAAGCGCGCGGCAAGCGGTCGCAGGTGGAGTTTCTCAAAGACGCCATGGGCGCGATCCGCAACAACGACGTCACCCGCGCGGTCAACCTGTGCAACTCGCAACAGGGTACCATGGCCAACGTGCTTCGCGCCGGTCTCGAGCGGTTCCAGACCATTGCCGACGAGAACCTGACGAGCGACAGGCAGGTGCAGGAGATCAAGCGGGCTTTCGAGGAAGCCAACGCCCTCGAAACGCCGTTGCTCGAACGCAACCTGATCGCGCTGCAGACCATTGCCACAATCGCCACGCTGGTGGGGCTGCTCGGTACGACGATCGGTATGATCCGCGCCTTTGCCGCCATGGCCAATGAAGGTGCGCCGGACGCCATTCAGCTTGCTCTGGGTATATCCGAAGCGCTGATCAACACGGCGGGCGGGCTGGCCGCGGCCATCATGGGTATCGTAGCGTATAATTACTTCGTCAACAAGGTGGACATGTTCACCTACGCCGTCGACGAAGTGGCACAGGAAGTCCTGGCTATTCTTACCGGCCGGGCCTAATCGGGTTGCGTTAAGGAGTCTTTTATATGGCGCACGGAAAACATAAGCCGGTCATGATCGATATGACGCCGATGGTGGATATCGCCTTCCTGCTGCTCATCTTCTTCATGGCCACGACGCAGTTCAAGTCCCCGGAATCGATTCCCATCCAGCTTCCGGAGTCCCATTCGGCCATCAAGCTGCCTGAATCGGACGTCGTGATCCTGACCGTCGGACCGAAACCGGAAAACCGGTTGTTCTGGCGGCTGGAGCCACAGCCCGAAGTAGGGATCGAGTTGGCGGAAATGGAGAACGCACTGGTGGAGGCGCGCATAAGAAACCCCCGCCTGCGTATAGCCATCAAGGCGCACAAAGATGCCGAGTTCGGCGTAATCAGCGACATGATGGAGATCCTTCAGAAAACGAACAACACCCGGTTCAACCTGGTGACCAACTTCGAGGACGATACCAAGTCTTCGGACGACAGTCCGACCAGCTTGCGACCGGTCAACCACGACCTGGTAAGGAGGTGATGACACATGGCAGCTGTCCAGGGCACTCAGAAAGCCAGCGACAGAAAGAAGGAAGGCGCTAAAAAGAAAAAGGGCCGCGATCAGATCTTCATCGACATGACGCCCATGGTGGACATCGCATTCCTCCTGCTCATCTTCTTCATGGTCACCACGGTATTCAGGGCGCCGCAGACCATGGAGCTCAACATTCCGCCCGACAAGGACGACAAGGTCGAGATCGCGGAATCGAACGTGTTGCTGATCTACATGCTGGACGACGACCGCATGTTCTGGCAGATCGGCCGGGACATGACGCCGGTGGAAATGGAACTGGCGGACGTCCAGGAATTCATCAAGGAGAAGGAGGTGGAGAACGCCGAAACGCACGACGGCGAATCCAAGCTGGTGACCCTGGTGATGATTCAGCGCACGAGTCCCTACGAGCAGATGGTCAACGTCATGGACGAACTTCAGCTAGGCGCCATCGACCGGTTCAGTATCACGGTCCTGGAGCAGGATAAGTACGAGGAGGTGTTTGGCTCATGATCGGATCGCTGCTCAGCGTCGACCATTTTCCCCTGAAAAAAGAATCCCCCATCAAGTTCTTCTATCAGCGGAATGCCAAACGGGGCATCATAGCAGCCATTATCGTGCACATGCTTGCCCTGGGAACCTACTGGACCGTATGGTACATCCAGGAACAGAACCGGGTCTACGCGACAAGGATCCTGGAATACGCCGACCTGGGACCGCCCCCGGCGCTGACCGACGCGCCGGAAATGCCGGAGGTGCCGGTAGAGGCGCCTTCGAGGCCGGTCATCGGCATACCTGAACCCGTTGATGACGCCGAGGTGTCCGCCGAGATGACGATCGCCACCCAGACCGAGATGAGCCAAAGTATCGCTCCGGTGATCCAGGACATCGAGGAGGAGAACATCATCATCGAGGCGCCGGAGGAAGAGAACATCCGGATCGAGGACGAGGCGCTGCCTCCTCCCGATGCCTTCGTGGCTTTTGAGATCGAGCCCAAGCCCATCACGCCCATATCGCCCGAGTACCCGGAACTGGCTCGCAAAGCGGGCATCGAAGGTACCGTGTGGGTTAAGATCCTGATCGACAAAAGGGGAAACGTGCGAGACGCACAGATCATCAGAGGGATCGGCGCGGGATTGGACGAGGCGGCGGTCGAGGCTTTGAAGAATACGAAGTACACGCCTGCGATCCAGAACAACCAGCCGGTTGCCGTCTGGGTTGCGCAGCGGATCATATTCAACTTGCGCTGACAGGGTGAAACCGGTGCGACGCGGCCATGCGTGCCGCAAGGCCATACGAGCTGCGGCATGCTTCGCGCTTAATCCAAAAATGTACGCAGGTTAGAAACGGGGCGGGTTTTCAGACCCGCCCTCTGTGTGTTCAGCAAACTGGTTTTCAGCCGGCTGGTTTTCAGCCCACTGGTTTAAAGGAGAAAGTTTCGGAATATGAACGAGTTGATGTATGGTGTGATCGGCGCGGGCCTGTTGGGATTGATTTACTCCATCTGGAGGACGTCCTGGATCAACAGGCAGGAAGAGGGAACGGATAAGATGAAAGCCATCGGCGCAAGCATTTCCGAGGGCGCCATGGCCTTTCTCAAGGCGGAGTACCGGGTGCTGGCGATTTTCGTCGTGATCGTTGCCGTGCTGCTGGCCGTGGCGAATATGGGCAAGGTCGAATCGAGTGCGCTCATCGCCCTGTCCTTCGTCACCGGCGCGCTCGCTTCGGGGCTGGCCGGATTCCTGGGCATGCGCGTGGCCATCCGGGCCAATACGCGGACGACCCACGCGGCGCGGACCGGCCTTGCCCGGGCGCTGCACGTGGCCTTTGCAGGCGGTTCGGTCATGGGGCTCAACGTCGTGGGCCTGGGCGTCCTGGGTCTCGGCGGCCTGTTCATCCTCTATACGGGCCTCTTCGGTATCGATGAGTCCGGGATCGGCCGGGTGCTGAACGTCATTTCCGGCTTCTCACTGGGCGCTTCCTCGATCGCCCTCTTCGCCCGCGTGGGCGGTGGCATCTATACGAAGGCGGCCGATGTTGGCGCGGATCTGGTGGGCAAGGTCGAGGCGGGAATACCCGAGGACCATCCGCTGAATCCGGCCGCGATCGCCGACAACGTGGGCGACAATGTAGGCGACGTGGCGGGGATGGGCGCCGATCTCTTCGAATCCTACGTGGGTTCCATCGTCGGCTCCATGGTACTGGGCGCCGGCATCCTCGTGGCGGGCGTTTACGATCCGATCTTCATCACCCTGCCCCTGATTATCGCGGGCGCGGGCATCATCATCTCGATCCTCGGCACCTTCATGGTCTCCGTCAAGGAAGGCGGCAATCCCCAGTCCGGCCTGAACAAGGGCGAATTCGGATCCTCCGCGATCATGGTCGCCGTAATGTACCTGCTCATCGACTACCTGCTGCCCGGCGACTTCACCCTGGGCGGCGAGACTTACACCAGCCTGGGGGTTTTCATTGCGGCTACAATCGGGCTGCTGGCCGGACTCGGCATCGGTCTGATTACCGAACACTACACGGGTACCCACAAAGGCCCCGTCACCTCCATTTCACGACAGTCCGTGACGGGTACCGCGACCAACATCATCGCCGGCCTGGGCATCGGCATGCAGTCCACGGCCATCCCCATCCTGATCATCGCCGCCGGTATCATGGGCGCCTATTACTTCGCCGGGCTTTACGGGATCGCCATGGCGGCCCTGGGCATGCTGTCCAACACGGGAATCCAGCTGGCGGTGGACGCCTATGGCCCAATTTCCGACAATGCGGGCGGCGTGGCCGAGATGGCCGAGCTACCCCCCGAAGTCCGTCAGCGCACCGACAAGCTCGACGCGGTGGGCAACACGACCGCGGCCATCGGCAAAGGATTCGCCATCGGCTCCGCGGCGCTTACAGCGCTTGCGTTGTTCGCGGCCTACATGGTACAGGTGGGCATCTCGAGCATCGATATCGCCAATCCCCGCGTGATGGCGGGACTCTTCGTGGGCGGCATGTTGCCCTTCCTCTTCTCCGCGCTCGCAATGAACGCCGTGGGACAGGCGGCCATGGCCATGATAGAAGAGGTCCGGCGCCAGTTCAATGCCATCCCCGAACTCAAGGCCGCGCTGTCGGTAATGAAGAAGAACGACGGGGTGGCGGAAGGGGATTGGACGAAGGAGGACCGAGATGTCTTCGAGGCGGCGAGTGGCAAACCCGAATACGCCCGCTGCGTGGAGATTTCAACCAAGGCGGCCATACGGCGCATGGTGCTTCCCGGCCTGCTGGCCGTGCTGACGCCCGTCGCCGTGGGATTCATCTTCGGTCCGGAGACCCTGGGCGGCCTGCTGGCCGGCGTCACCGTGTGCGGCGTGCTCATGGCCATCTTCCAGGCTAATTCGGGCGGCGCCTGGGATAACGCGAAGAAGATGATCGAAGAGGGCATGACCATCGACGGCGTCCGGTACGGGAAGGGATCGGAGGCCCACAAGGCCGCCGTCGTGGGAGACACCGTGGGCGATCCCTTCAAGGACACCTCCGGTCCCTCGCTTAACATATTGATCAAGCTGATGTCGGTGGTGTCTCTGGTCATCGCCCCGCTCATCGCGCTTTAGCCGACCATGACCTCCTTCTTTTCCTTCCTTGGCAGACGCGTTCTCTGGGCGCTGACGAATATCGGCGACTTCGGCATGATGATGGTCGAAGTCGTCCGGAACCTGCCGCGGATCAGGACGTACTGGGGGCTGATGGTCCACCAGATGTTCGAGATCGGCATCCATTCCATGCCGATCGTCCTGATCATCGCGTTCTTCGCCGGCCTCGTGACCGCCGTGCAGACCGGGTACCAGTTCCAGGGGTACGTACCCGCCTACCTCGTGGGCAGCGTCGTCCTTTCATCGGTGGTCCTCGAACTCGCGCCGGTACTCGGCGCCCTGGTGCTGTCGGGACGGGTGGGCGCCACCATCGCGGCCGAACTCGGCACGATGCGGGTGACCGAGCAGATCGATGCCTACGAGGTGATGGCGATGAACCCCATCGTCTACCTGGCGATCCCCCGCATCATCGCCGGCATGTTCATGCTGCCGGTCCTCGTGGTGTTCGCCGACCTGATCGGGGTGCTGTCGGGCATGGTCGCGGCCATCGACCGGATGCAGGTGAGCATCCCCGATTTCGAACGGGGCATGCGGGAGTTCTTCCGGACCAAGGACGCATTCTTCGGGCTGTCCAAGGCCTTCTGCTTCGGGATAACGATCACCACCATCGCCTGCTACCAGGGTTTCAAGGTGAAACCGGGCTCAGGCGCGGAAGGCGTGGGCCAGGCGACCACCAATACCGTGGTGGTGTCGTGCATATTGATTCTGTGCCTGGACTATCTGCTGGCCAGGACGATCCTGTAAACCAGGAGGTTCGACGTGACGTACCAGAAAAACAGTCTGCTGCCCGACGAAGCGAAACTGGGCATGGTGTTTCTCCTGGCGATCATCATATTCGTCTGGGGCCTGTTCTATTTGAAAGAATGGCGCGTAACGGGAGATACCTACCTCGTCGAGGTGCGTTTGAGCAGCGCCGTGGGGGTCAAATCCACCGATCCGATCCTCGTGGGCGGCGTGCGCATCGGCAAAGTCGAGGCCGTGACGCTCGACGACCTGACACCCATCGTCACCCTGCGTATCGACGAGCCCTACGAGATCCCCGAGGATTCGCAGGTGGAAGTGATCTCGCGCAGCGTCATGGGCGAGAAATCCATCAACATCCGCAAGGGCGTCAGCACGAAGATGATTCCGCCGGGAGGCACCATCGAGGGTACGTCCGCGCCGGGGATTTCCGACATGTTCACCCAGGTCGATTCCGTTACCGTGAACGTGCGCGACCTGCTGAAAAACGCCAACCTGCTCCTGGACCCCGATCGGGACAAGTCGGTAAAGAGCAGTCTTGCGGCAATGCACGACCTGACCGTCGAACTGCAGGAGACCATTAAACGCGAGAGCGCGCAGTTCAACCGGGTCCTGGTGAACATGGACTCGCTGGTGGTCAACGCGAAGAACCTGAGCGAGACCGAACGGAACAAGGTTTCGAACACCCTGGACAACCTGGAAAGCACTTCGGGCCAGTTGAAGACCCTGGTGAACGACCTGCAGTCCACGAATACATCGCTGGATAACATTCTCGCCCGGATGGACCGGGGCGAGGGAACACTCGGCAAGCTGCTCCTGGATGAAACGCTGTACGACGACGTCGACCGCGTGTTCGTCAAGATGGACCGTCTGGTGACCAACCTGGACGAACTCGTCGTTGATCTGAAATCCAATCCCGGCAGGTACGTGACCGTCGAGATCTTCTGATCTTCTGCCTGCGTCCAGTACTGCACGATCGTGCACGTGGCGCACTTACCGCTTCCCAAGTGGTTCCCCGCCATCGCCATTTAAGTTTACGCGAATGAGCCCGTGTCCAGTTCGCATCCTGATTGCTATCTGTTCATGAGTAAGAAAACAGCATGGTACATTCTTCAACCCATTCGAGCCGGCATAGCTTCGGACGAAGTCCCGATGCCTGCCGGTTCCATCAAGGCGGAATTCATCACGGATGAGTTCCGCAAGTTCCTTATATCTTCATTTTGGATACGAACATGGGAACAAAGAGAAGAAATTTGAAGTTCTTGACAGAAGGGTTGATATTTGTTCTCCTTGTAGGATAGATGGCATTGACGGCTAAGGGCAAACTGGGATGAATTGCAGTAAGGTTGAATATGGCGCGGCGATCGCGTAAGAATCGATCCACAACGACGCCTAGCAAAATCGAGGTGAATATCCGGGCAATTCCCCTCCTTCCGCCCAAAGGATGGAAGCTTTACGACTTGGAAGAGTTCCCAATTGTCGGTACGGTTCCAAAGAATTACCTGGCTTATGGCGATACTCGTTCGCCGACAGCTCCTGGTTACATCGCAAAGAAGGGTCGGTTGAAGGCCGATGCAAGAGAATGTGTGACTGAGGAAATCATCTCAAAAATCGGCGCGATGTTGCCGGTCAAGATGGCTCGTTCAAAGCTGGTACGTATTTCGAAACAGGATGTCCGGTTTCTTTCTCGGAATTTCGTTGTATGGGGCAAGTTCGAGTTACTTCATGGAATTGAACTTGCGGCACAGTATTTC
>JAPOOT010000265.1 GCA_026713285.1 Gemmatimonadota bacterium
CGACGAGATTCCCACAGGGCTTGGCGACTGCCGTCAGGGCGATGCTCAGGGCGAGCAGTTCGATGGTCAACAGCGTCAGGATGAACCAGCCCCTGGGACCGGGCAACTTCGCCAGCATGCGGCCGAAAGGCTGACCGCTCACCGCCGTAAACCGCCCCAACAGGTACGTCACCGCAACGCCCTTGACGAGCACGCTCAGCAGGATCAGCCAAAGCAGGCCGTATTCGGCCCAGGCGCCCACGCCGGTGACCAGTATGGTCTCCCCCGCGCCTACCGCCATGGACGCCACCAGCGCGGCGGGCCCGAAGAAACCCAGCATATGCTTGAACTTCTTCCAGGACCACGGTTCCGTGTAGACGCCGGTGGGCTCGGGAATGGACAGGATTTCGGAGGATCCGGCCGATTCTTCGTTTTTGTTCATGGAATTGAAATGATAAGATCACTAAGCCGTTACATCAAGTGTTTATACTGGCGATGGATTTTCGGGCCGTACAAAACGCGTAGCAGGTTCATAAGGCTACCATGCGGGACCGGCATTATCCGCATATTCCGGTTCATAAAACCCTGTTTCGACTGGACTGCCCGTTGTATAATCACCCCATAGACACCACGTACTGGGACTCGGATGGCCCATTGGCAATCCGCGTGTTTTCGGATCCTGATCCGGCTGAAGAAAGGAAGCCAACCGATGGACACTCGTCTTAAGTCGAAATCCGATGAAACCGACCGATCGTCGCCCAGTTCCGTTGACCGGGAAGCCCTGACCCGTAGAGCCTTTCTCAAGCAGGCGGCTTTCGTAGCCGCGGCTATGGCCGTCCCCTTTCCCGTGTTGGCGGACCCCTACGCGCCACAGGCCAGAAACGGCGCGGCGGCCGGCGTACGTCCGGTCCGCGTCTCCGGCCGCGTAATGTCCGGCAGGGCGGGTCTGGGCGGCGTCGCGGTAACGGACGGACTGACCGTGACCGCCACCGACTCGGAGGGTCGTTTCGAATTCGTGTCCAATACGCTTCAGTCCTTCGTGTCGATCTCCACGCCCGACGGCTACGCGTTGGAACAGAGTCCGAGCGGCATTGCCTCTTTCTACCGGCCGATCATGCCGGACGAATCGGGAGAGATGGCTGCCCGCTTCGATCTCGCGGAACTGGACGGATCGGATGAACGCCACGGATTCCTGGTGCTCTCCGACCCGCAGACCCAGGATGCCTACGAGATGGGACTCTTCCATGCGGAGACCGTGCCGGACGTCAAGGAGACCGCCGCCGCGCTGGCCGGCCGCCGGCTTTTCGGCGTGGGCTGCGGAGACATCATGTTCGACGATCTGACACTGTACCCCGAGTACGAGCGGGGCGTGCTCCGCATGGGCATGCCCTTCTTCCAGGTCGTCGGCAACCATGATCTCGACTTCGGGCCAACCGACGACGGATCCGTCCGCACGTTCTGCCGTCACTTCGGCCCCAACTACTATTCCTTCGACCGTGGAGAGATCCACTACATCGTCCTGGACAACGTGTTCTGGCACGGAGAAGGATACATCGGGTACGTGACCGACGATCAACTCAACTGGGTAACCCAGGACCTCGCCCTGGTCGAGTCCGGCAGGACCGTGGTGGTCTTCAATCATATTCCCCAGTATACCACCCGTCATATCAGAACCGGGGCCGACGGCCCGTCCATTTCGTCCACGACCGTGAACCGCGAGCGCATGTACCGCCTCCTGGAACCCTACAAGACCCACGTGTTCTCCGGCCACGTGCACGAACACGAACATATCTTCGAGGGCGGGGTGCACGAGATCGTTCAGGGCACGGTCTGCGGCGCCTGGTGGAGCGGCCCCATCTGCTGGGACGGCACGCCCAACGGTTACGGCGTCTACGAGGTCGACGGATCGGATATCCGTTGGCGCTACAAGTCCACGGGTTTGCCGGAAGACCACCAGATGCGGGTCTACCTCCGGGGCAGCGATCCCGGCGCACCGGACGAGATCGTTGCCAATGTCTGGGACTGGGATCCCGAATGGCGCGTCGTCTGGTACGAAGACGGCATGCGGAGAGGCGCCATGGCCAGGCGTCCCGGCACCGATCCGCTGGCGGAATCCCTGCACAGAGGAGCCGACCTCCCCGAACGCCGGCCCTGGGTGGAACCGGTGATCACGAATCACCTGTTCTACGCGCCGGTTTCGCCCCAGGCCCGGAAGGTGGTGGTCGAAGCGACGGACCGCTTTGGCCGGACTTATGCATCCGAACTGGTCTGAGGCCGGTCCAAGACCGACTCCGAGGCGTCCGAACTGGTCTGAGGCCGGTCCGAGACCGACTCCGAGGCGTCCGAACTGATCTGAGGCCGGTCCAAGACCGACTCCGAGGCGTCCGAACTGGTCTGAGGCCGGTCCGAGACCGACTCCGAGGCGTCCGTAACATACGCTGAGAGCGGCGTCCGAAACTTACGGTGAAAGCGAAGAACGGGTCATGAAGAGTCAACCATAACAGGCAGGACTACACCGCTGGATAAAAGGGAGAACAACATGGCGAGCGACGGCCTGATAAGCCCCTTCGA
>JAPOOT010000249.1 GCA_026713285.1 Gemmatimonadota bacterium
TACCGATCCGGCCATGTAGTACCCGAATACCATCCATGCGCCGCCCGCGACCATCGCGGCGAAGGCTGCGATCCGGCGGCTGGGAGCGGTCCCGTTCCCGGTGCTCCGTCCGCCCCATGCCGCGATCGTTCCGACCAGGATCCCTTCGATCCCCTTGATGACGAGCGTCCACGGCGCCCAGATGAAGTAGCCGCCCAGCGCGTCGGCCAGGGCGGAACCGACACCGCCCGCGAGGCCGCCGATTCGCCAGCCGAAGAGGAGGGCGATGGTCATGAGCATGGCGTCGCCCAGATTGATGTATCCCTGCGTAGCCGGATTGGGGATCCGTATGATCAGCGTCGCCAGCGTCATGAGCGCGATCATGAGCGAGGCCAGCGTCATCTTCCGGATTGTAATGTTCATCGCGGCCATTTTGCTTATCCCTGCCAGTGGTACAGCATCAGGTAGACCAGCACACCGGTGACTGACACGTAAAGCCAGATCGGCAGGGTCCACCTCGCCAGTGGCGCGTGACGCTCGAAACGGCCCGTCAGCGCGTGCCGCAGCGTCAGCACGACCATGGGCACGATGGCCGTCGCCAGGATCGTATGGCTGATCAGGATGGTGAAATACACGTAACGCGTCCAACCTTCGCCGGTGAAGGGCGTGCTTCCGTGATAGAAGTGGTAAATCAGATAGGTCGTGAGGAACAGGATCGACGACGCGACCGCACCCAGCATGCACGCTCTGTGTGCGGAGATTCTGCGTTTCCTGATGTTGATATAGCCCGCGACCAGAAAAGATGCGCTGACTGTGTTCAGGCAGGCGTTCACCAGGGGGAGGTCGGAGATCTCCAGCATGCTTTATACCTTGTCATAGGCCATCACCGAGAACTGGACGAGCAGGAACACCAGGGACGCGAAGAACAGGGTCCGGGCCGAAGCCAGGGTCCGGGTCACGGTCAGGTGAATGGCGAAAGCGAGCAGTCCCAGTCCGGCGGCGAGCGCGACGTAGAAATACAGGACACCGGCGATGCCGAGTATGGTCGGGACCAGGCTGAAAGCGGTCAGTGCCAGGCAGTTGATCAGGATCTGCACGCTCGTGAACCGGCCTTCGGGATCGACGGCGGGCAACAGTTGAAATCCTGCGCGGGCGTAGTCTTCGCGGAAGAGCCAGGCCAGCGCGAGGGCGTGGGGCATCTGCCAGAGGAAGAGGATGGCGAAGAGGACGCCGGCCTCCAGCCCCAGGTCGTTCCGGGCCGCAGCCCATCCCGTCACCGGGGGCAACGCGCCCGGGACCGCGCCGAATACGGTCGACAGCGTCGTGCGGTGTTTGAGCGGCGTGTATAGAAAAAGGTAGGTGGCGGTAATCGCCGCGGTGACCGAGCAGCTCAGCAGGTTGACCACCAGCGCCAGGTACAGCAGGCCCGCGGCCGTGATGGCCACGCCGAACCCGAGGGCCTGCGCGGGCCGCAACTTCCCCGCGGGGAGCGGACGCGACCGGGTTCGACGCATCAGCGCGTCCCGGTCTCTTTCCAAGAACTGGTTCAGGGCGAGCGTGCCCCCGGCCGCCAGGGCGGTTCCGGCCAGCGTATGCAGCAGTAGCAGCCAGTCCACCGGTCCGTCGGAACCCAGGTAGAACCCGACGCAGGTGGTCAGAACCAGCATGATGACCAGGCCGGGCTTGGTCAGGGCGATGAAGTCCTTCATGGACAGGCCTCCCCGGCCTGATGGATGGCCGCTTCAACGGTGAACTGCAGCGCCGAAGCCCTTAAGATGGAAGCGGCGTCCGGCCCGTTCTCCGTCCCGCGGCATGCCCGGGGCTGTCGTTCGCGAACTCAGACAGAGACGTTCATGGTCAGCAGGATCAGGCCCAGCAGTACCGCCGCAGCGAAAAGCACGGCGCCCACGATACCCGACGCCCTGGACTTGAAACCGATACTGCCGTCATCGAGGACCCGGGGTTCCAGCAGCCTGACCGCGTGGTGCACGATTAGCGCGATGACGATCAGGAGCTTGACGGTCATCAGCGCTTCGTAGCCCGGGGGAAGCAGTGGATATAGCTCCGGATGGGACGACATCGCCCGGGCGGCCAACCCATCCATGATCCGGTTGTACAGGCTGAACGAACCGCTCACGACCAGGATGATGATCGCCGTCCAGGAAACGCGCCGGAATATGGCGCCGGTCCTGCGCATGATCTCCACGCGCTCCTCCGATGCCCTGCCCGACCGGAGCGCCGGGGTGAGCGCGACGAGGACGTAGAAGAAACCGCCCGCCCAGAGTACAACGCCCAGTACGTGCAGCCACATCCACAGTATCTTCGTATCAAACAGCATAACCGTCTTCCTCCCATTCCTGAGCGGACCGTCTAACGGCCGCGGATCCGTGCGTCGAGGTCGAGGCCGCACGTGTTGGCCGGCGGCCTGCAGACTCCTGCAAAATGCCCGGTTCGGACCGTTGCTGTCAATCTGTTTTTGACTGCGCCGAACCGCGTGACAACCGATTGAAAGCACGCGTGACAACCGACTGAAAGCAGTTGACATAAGACGCCCGCGCACTATAATTACTGCATGCTTTCCTGCAAAGCCGGAAGGCGGTTTTTTTAACTGCCGGATCCATTCCCAGACCCGCGACCATGTCCCAGCCAGACCGGAACGCCCCTTACCTTCTGGGCCACGACGTCGGCGGAACCAAGCTGGCCGTGGTAATCGCCGACCGGAACGGGAACATCCTGCACAAAGTCCGGCGGCCGACGGAAGCCGAGCGGGGACCGGAAGCCGTGGTGGCGACGCTGGTGGAGATGTCCCGCGAAGCCATGGCGCGCGCCTGCCTCTCTTCGTCGGACCTGGCCGGTGTCGGCGTTAGTTGCGGCGGCCCCCTGGACACGGAAACCGGCGTGGTCTACGCGCCGCCCAATCTCCCGGGCTGGGACGAGGTACCGCTTAAAGCGTGGCTCGAAGATGCGCTGTCGCTGCCGGCTTACGTCGAAAACGACGCCAACGCCGGCGCCCTGGCGGAGTGGTCCTTCGGGGCAGGCCGGGGCTTCCGCCACATGGTATACATGACCATGAGCACCGGCATCGGCGGCGGCATCATACTCGACGGCAGGCTCTACCGCGGTCCGAACGACACGGCCGGCGAAGTGGGGCACATGACCATCGTCGAGAACGGTCCGGCCTGCGGTTGCGGAAAGCGCGGTTGCCTCGAGTCCCTGTGTTCGGGACCATCGATCGCCAGGCGGGCCCGGGAGAAGGCGCAAGCGGCGCCGGACTCGCTCCTGATCGCACTCGCAGGCGGCGACCCGGACCGCATTACGGCGGAAACCGTCATGGACGCGGCCAGGAAAAACGACCCGTGCGCCCGGGAAATCGTGGATGAGACGGCACGGTACATGGCCGCCGGACTGGGGAACATCGTGAATATGCTGAACCCGGAAATCATTGTAGTCGGCACCATCCTGGTCAAAGCCGGGGATCTGCTCCTGGAACCCATTCGCGAATACCTTCGGCGCGAAACCTGGGAGCGGGTCTACGACACGGTGCGCGTCGAGCCCGCCGGACTGGGAGACGAAGTGGGCGATCTCGCCGCCATTGCCGTGATCAGGCAGGCGGTGCAAACTGAAGGGAGCGGCTAGGACTTTGGACTGGAACGCGATGGGGCGGGAAGCCGTACAACTGCTTAGCGAGTACCTGCGGATCGACACGACGAATCCTCCGGGCAACGAGGACCGCGCGACCGCCTTCCTGGACCGTGTCCTTACCGAAGAAGGCATCGACTGCCAGGTCCACCAATCCGCTCCGGGCCGGTCCAACCTCTACGCGAGACTGAGAGGGGACGATTCGAAGCGGGCCGTCGTGTTGCTGAGTCACAGCGACGTGGTTCCCGCCGATCGTGCGTACTGGTCGGTCGACCCCTTCGCCGGGTTGGTCAGGGACGGATACATCTGGGGACGGGGCGCGCTGGACATGAAGAACCTGGGCATCGCCGAACTGGTGGTGTTTCTCGCGCTGCACAGGAACCGTTTTCCCCTGAAACGGGACGTCGTATTTCTCGTCACCGCCGACGAGGAGGCCGGCGGAGCGGCCGGCGCCCGCTGGATCACCCGGAACCGGCCGGAACTCGTCTCGGACGCGGAGTTTCTGATCAATGAAAGCGGCAAGGGCCGGCTCGAAAATGGCAGGGCCGTCTATTCCATCGACATCACCGAGAAATCGCCTTTCTGGATCCGCCTGGTCGCCCGCGGCGAACCAGGCCACGGTTCCCGCCCGAAACCCCATTCCGCCGTTAACCGGCTCATACGCGCCCTGAACGCCATCATGGCCTACACGCCGCCCATCAAGGTGACGGACGCGGCCGAGCGGTACTTCAAAGGCATCGCGCACCTGCAGAAAGACGGTTACCGCGAACGATTCGCGAATATCAGGGAGTCCGTCCGGGACGGCCGGTTCCTGTCGGACCTGATCCGTAACCAGCATTACGCGGCGATTCTCCGCAATACCATCTCGATAACCATGTTGCAGGGCAGCGACAAAATCAATATCATACCCCAGGCGGCGACGGCCGAACTGGACTGCAGGCTGCTTCCGGGTGAAGATCCCGGAGACTTCGTCCGGGACTTGAAAAACGTGGTCGGCGACGACGGGATCGAAATGGAGACCATACTGAACTTCGGGAACACGTCCTCACCCTTCGATTCGCACCTGGTCGACGCGGTGCGCGACGTCGTATCCCGGCACCATGAGCGCGCGGAGGTCGTACCGAACATTCTCTCGGGTTTTACGGACAGCCACTACTTCCGAGAGCTGGGTATACACTGCTACGGCTTCATGCCTTTTCTGCTGGTCGACGAAGAACTTCGACGTATCCACGGCAACGACGAACGCATCTCCGTGGAGAACATGGAACGGGGCCCGAGGATGCTCTACGAAGTAATGGAAGAACTCTGCGGCTGACACCGAATTGAGGAGACGTAACATGGAAGCGATTCGTATTCACGAGTTTGGCGAACCAGGCGTTATGAACCTCGAATCCTGCCCGGACCTCCAGGCCGGCCACGGGCAGATCCTGGTGGACCTGCGGGCCGCCGGCGTGAATCCGGTGGACACCTATATCCGCGCGGGCACTTACGCCATGAAACCCGACCTGCCGTTCACGCCGGGCATGGACGGTGCCGGCACCGTGGCCGCGGTCGGTGACGATACTGCCCACGTCTCCGTGGGCGACCGGGTGTACCTGGCCGGCACGCTCACCGGTACCTACGCATCCCAGGCCCTTTGTTCCGCGAACCAGGTCCATCCGCTGCCGGAGAACGTGTCATTCGCCCAAGGCGCGGGGGTTTACGTGCCGTACGCGACGGCCTGGCGCGGCCTTTTTCAGCGGGCGTCGGGCCGGGCCGGAGAAACCGTACTCGTTCACGGCGCCAGTGGCGGAGTCGGCATCGCGGCCGTACAGCTCGCGCGGGCGGCCGGCATGACGGTCATCGGGACGGCCGGTTCCGAACGTGGCGCGGCCCTGGTATCGGAACAGGGCGCCCATCACGTGGTCGATCATCATGAAGCCGACTACACGGATCAGATCATGAATCTCACCGGCGGCCGGGGCGTCGACGTGATCATGGAAATGCTGGCGAACGTCAATCTGGACAGGGACCTGAACATGCTGGCCTTCGGCGGCAGAGTCGTCGTCATCGGAAACCGGGGCGTGATCGAGATCAACCCCCGGGACGCCATGGCACGCGACGCCAGTATCCTGGGCATGGTCCTGCTGCTGGCCCCGGAGGAAGACCTGGCCGCGATCCACGCCGGGTTGTACGCCGGGCTGGAAAACGGAACCCTCAACCCGGTGGTCGGCAAGGCGTTGCCGCTGGCCGAAGCGGCGCAGTCCCATGTCGCCGTGATGGAACCGGGCGCATACGGAAAAATCGTCCTGTTACCCTGAACCACGGACACGATCCGTACGCCGGCCGGCCCGAACCGGGCGTCCTGGCGCCGGCACGGACCACGCGTTCACGCCGCTGCGCGGCGCACAAAGGAAACCGCCATGGCTAATCCTCTCGTCCAACTCGCACGGCACGGCCAGAGCTTCTGGCTGGACAACATCAGCCGCGACCTGATCGCATCGGGCCGGTTGAGCAGACTGATCGAGGAGGACGGGCTGAAGGGCATGACCTCGAATCCGGCTATTTTCGAGAAAGCCATCATGGGGAGTACGGATTACGACGACGACATCGGGCTGATGGCGGCGCAGGGACGCAACGCCGTGGAAATCTACGAGGCACTTGCGGTTGCGGATATACGGCAGGCCGCCGACCGGCTGTCCGCCGTGTATGACGCCACCGAAGGCGCCGACGGTTACGTGAGTCTGGAGGTATCCCCGGAACTCGCTGATGACACTGCGGGAACAGTCGCCGAAGCCCGACGGCTGTGGGAGGAAGTGGACCGCGGGAACGTCATGATCAAAGTACCGGCGACCCGGGCGGGCATACCGGCCGTTCGTCGGTTGATCGGCGAGGGATTGAATATCAACGTAACGCTGCTGTTCTCCAGGGCCGTGTACGAGACCGTGGCCGAAGCCTACATCGGCGGGCTCGAGGACCGCCTTGCCGCGGGGAGAGCGATCGGCGGCACGGCGAGCGTGGCCAGTTTCTTCATCAGCCGGATCGATACGCTCGTCGACGCATTGCTGGCCGAACGGGAAGCGCAGGCCGACGATCCGGAGGTACGTGCCATGATCCGGGGCCTGATCGGCAAGACGGCCATCGCCAACGGCAAGACGACCTACCAACTGTACAAGGCGCTGTACGCGACGCCGCGCTGGAACGCGCTGGCCGAAAAAGGCGCCAGGCCGCAAAGGCTGCTGTGGGCCAGCACGAGTACCAAGAACCCTGACTACCGGGACGTGCTGTACGTCGAAGAATTGATTGGAAAAGACACCATCAATACGCTGCCCGATGAAACCCTGGGCGCCTTCCGCGATCACGGGCGCCTGTCCGACACCCTTGAAGCCCACATCGACGAAGCCGGATCGGTTCTGGCCAATGTGGAGAAAGCCGGAATCTCGATGGAACGGGTATCCGACCAGCTTGTGGAAGAAGGGGTGATGAAATTCGTGGACCCCTTCGTGAAACTGATGGAAGCCATAGAACAAAAGCGTCTGCAGCCGGCCTGATCGCCTGCTGAGTTTATATCGTCGGAGACCAGGGGAGGCGCGCATGCAGTTGGGCATGGTCGGACTCGGCCGGATGGGCGGCAACATGACGCGGCGGTTGCTGCGCGGCGGCCACGAAGTCGTCGCGTACGACCGGGACAGCGCAGCGGTCGGCCGGGCGGAACAAGAAGGCGCTACCGGCGCATCCACGCTGCGCGATCTCGTGGCCGGTCTCCACGCGCCCCGCGCGGTCTGGATCATGGTGCCGGCCGGCGACGTCACGGAACGGACCATTGACGAACTGGCCGAAGCACTGTTTCCGGGCGATACCGTCATCGACGGAGGAAACACCTATTTCAAGGACGACGTCGCCCGCGCCGAGAAACTGTCCGCCCGCAAGCTGCACTACGTCGACGTGGGTACCAGCGGTGGCGTCTGGGGCCTTGAGAGAGGCTATTGCATGACCATCGGAGGTCCCGCGGGGATCGTCGAACGCCTGGACCCGCTTTTCCGGACGCTGGCCCCCGGTCCCGGCTCAAACGCCCGGAAGGGCTATGTACACGTGGGACCGGCGGGCGCGGGGCACTTCGTCAAGATGATCCATAACGGGATCGAATACGGCATGATGCAGGCCTTTGCCGAGGGCCTTGAAATCCTCCGGGAATCCGGGTCAGACCGCGTGGACCCGCGCCATCGGTACGACCTGGACCTGCACGACATAGCCGAAGTATGGCGGCACGGGAGCGTGGTCAGTTCCTGGCTACTGGATCTTCTTGAGATTTCCCTGCGGGAGGACCGGGACCTGTCGGCCTATTCCGGATACGTGCAGGACTCCGGGGAGGGCAGGTGGACCGTGCAGACGGCCATCGAAGAAGACGTGCCCGCCCACGTGCTCACGGCCTCGCTGTTCACCAGGTTCCAGTCGCGTCAGGACGATTCCTACGCGGCGCGGGTGCTTTCGGCCCTGCGCCACCAGTTCGGAGGACACGTGGAACAGAAGCGGAACGGGGGAGGACCGTGATCCAGATCTCGCCATCCATCCTGTCGGCGGATTTCACCCGGCTGGCCGAGGAGGTCCGTGCGGTGGAACGCGCCGGCGCAGACCGGATACATATCGACGTCATGGATGGCCGGTTCGTGCCGAATATCTCCATGGGGCCCTTCATCGTCGAGGCAATCGACTCCCTCACGGACCTGCCGCTCGAAGCCCACCTGATGATCGAGGAACCGGACCGGTACGTCGGAGTGTTCATGGACGCCGGGGCGGACGTGATTATCGTGCACCAGGAGAACACCCCCCACCTCCACAGGGTGGTGCAGTCCGTCAGGGAACGGGGCATTCAGGCCGGGGTCGCCCTGAATCCGGCCACGCCCGCACACGTCCTCGACGAGATCATCGACGAACTCGATCTCGTCCTTGTCATGTCCGTCAACCCGGGGTTCTCGGGGCAACGGTTCATCGATTCCGTACTGCCGAAGATCCGGCAGGTCCGAGGGACCATATCGGACCGGGGACTCGAATGCGACCTGGAGGTGGACGGCGGCGTGAACGCCGATACAGCGCCCGACGCCGTGTCGGCCGGCGTAAACATCCTGGTGGCCGCCACGGCCGTATTCAAGCATCCGGACGGTGTCGCGGACGGTATTCGGCTGTTGCGAGAATGCGCCTGACCTCAGGCGTCCCGTTCGCCCCGGAACACCGCTTCACCGTCAGACTACCGCCCTTTTCCAGGTTCCCTTGAAGAAGCGCTTGAGTGTAAGCAGGCCCTGCAATACCGCCGCCGCGAGCCAGGCGATCCATATGCCCGTCACGTCCAGCCCGAGGGGAAAGGCGAGGACGTAGGAAAACACGAGCATGATGCCCCACTGCGAGAACAGCGTGTAGTACAGGGACGGCCGGGTCTCGCCGCCGCCGGCCAGCACGCCGCTGGCCACGATGGACAGTGCGGAGAATACCTGGGCGATAGCAAAGAAACGCAGCATGACGGAGCTGATGCTAAGGACCATCTCGTCCGTCGTGAATACGGCTGCGATCGCATGGGCGAATATCCAGATCAAGGCCGAACCGGCCCCGATCATGACCATGCAGAGCAGGATCGTCTGCCCGCCATATTGCTCGGCCGACCGGATCTGGCGTCCGCCGAGCCTTTGCCCGACCAGGGAGGTCGCCGCGACAGAGAAGGCCAGGGCGGGCATGATCGCGAAGAGGCGGATCTGAAAACCCATAGTCAGGGCCGCGATGGCCGCCGTGGGCCGGTTCACCCCAGATATCACCCGGTACAGGAGCACACGGGCCCCGTTTCTGAAGAACCCCGACGCGCCCGATGGAAGACCGATGTCGAGCATGCGGGACATGATGCCCCAGTCCGGTTTCAAGCGCCATTTCCTCGAGAGACGTACCTGTCCGCGGCCCCGGATCAGGATCGCCATCCCGATGACGCATCCCGCCAGCCGGGAGATGATCATGCCCACGGCCGCGCCGGCCACGCCCATTGCGGGCATTCCCCAGGTTCCGAAGATTAGCGCGTAGGACGTCGCGCATTTGACGATTATGACGATGACGGAGATCTTCAGCGGGGTGCGGGTGTCGCCGACGCCTCCGAAGATGGCGCTCATCACGTAGTTGAGGATCATGAAGATCATGCCGGCGAAATAGAGTCTCAGGAAAAGGATGCCGTGGGCAAGCACCTCTTCCGGAGCGCCGAGGAGGACCAGCGCGGGCCGGGTGAGCACGATGCTGACGGCCGCGAGACCCAGGGCCAGGTATATACCCATCAGGATCGCCTGCTGGCCGGTCCGGCTTACGTCGCCGTGCCTGCCCGCCCCGTAGTACTGGGCCACCAGCGTCCTCGTTCCCCCGGTGATCGAAATGGCCATGACCATGACGATAAACACGATCTGCCGGCTCATGCCGATGGCGGAGATCGCCGCGGGACCGATGAATCCCACGAGGTATATGTCGACGAGACCTTCGGTGGCGTCGATGAGCGAAGCGACGACGACGGGCCAGGCGATGGCCCAGACGTGGCGCAGTACCCGGGAAGGCGGAACTTCGTTTTCGGCCGGTTTCGGGGAAACGGCGTCATGGTCGGGCATGGCGTTCAATGTATGCGCCGGACAGCGAATCGGCAAGGTAATTCAGCGGCTGGACTGCGCCTGCCCAAGTTGTTGTCTGAACGGCAGATAAGAAAACAGATGACAGGACAGACGGTACGCTGTATATCTACTCTGTAACAATCCGCAACCCGCATTCGGACATACTGATGGGTCAGGCTGTATCGAGCAGGAGGCATGAAGATGCGTAGAATGCGAGGAACGTTCTTCTCAACTGGATCATGGCTGGCGATCGGCCTGGTGCTCACGGTACTGCTGGCCTGCGGCAAAAAGGATCCGGTTGCGCCGGAGCCGGAGCCGGAGCCGGAGCCGGTCGAACGGCCCGCGCTCAAGATCGGACTTTTGATCGATATGACCGCAGGCGGATCGGAACACGGCATCCCCATGCGGCGGGGATTCGAAATGGCGATTGAGCATATCAACCAGGTGGGTGTGCATGGAGAGCCGGTCGTGGGCGTGGTGGCCGATACGGAGCTCAACAGGGACACTGCGGTGTCCGAGGCGATGGACCTGGTCGAGAAGGAGGAAGTCCACGCGATCGTGGGTGCCTGGGCGAGTTCTTCGACGCTTGCCATTGTGGAGGAAGTGACCGCGGATGCCGGCATTCCCGTAATCTCGCCCGCCTCTTCTTCTCCCTCGCTCACGAACGCGATGGACAACGACTTCCTGTTCCGCACGACCCTGTCCGACCATGACCAGGGACCGGTGCTCGCGCGGATCACCCTCGAACAGGGTATAGGCAACGTGGGCATGGTCTATCGCGACGACGTCTGGGGCCGGGGCCTGGCGGACGCCTTCGAAGGTACCTGGAACGGCAAGCTGAACAGGGTCGCCCTCGATCCCGCCGAAACCTCCTTTACGGATGCATTGAATGAAGCCAAGGGGATCACGCTCGTAGAGGAATTCCAGGCGCAGGCGCTGGTTGTCCTCGCCTTCCAGCCCCAGCAGGAAGCCATCGTGCGGGAGGCCCTGGACAGGGGGCTGTTCAAGCAATTCATCTTCGGGCCGACCGGCCGCAGCCTGGACCTGCTCCGGGCGATTGGACCGGAGCACCTCGCCGGCATGCGCGGGACCTCGCCCGGCGCGGCGCAGGATACGCCCTCGGCGGTGGCCTGGGAGAACGCCTACAGGAGCGCCCACGGGAATCCCCCGCCCTACCCCTATGTGAAACAGACCTACGACGCGACCGTGGCCCTGGCCCTGGCGGCCCAGGCTGCAGACAGTCTGGGAGGATCGGCCATCCGCGACAAATTGCGCATCATCGGCAGGCCGCCGGGTGAACTCATCATCGCCGAGGCGGGCAGTATCGCGAATGGCCTGAAGATCCTGGCCGAAGGCGGCGCCATAAACTACGAAGGTGCGGCCATGCCGCTGGACTGGGACGAAAACGGCGATCTCGCTTCCGGTTTCGTGGCGGTCTGGCAGTTTACCGATCTGGGAACGATCGAGGTGATCCGGACGGTACCCTTCGTACACTGAGGCGGTCGATCCGCCCGGACGACAAAAAGGGGCTGGCGCGTACGCGCCAGCCCCTTCCCATATCTGGTCTGTTCAGGTCTGTTTCGTATGACCCCAACGGGATTTGAACCCGTGTTGCCGCCGTGAAAGGGCGGTGTCCTTGGCCAGGCTAGACGATGGGGTCGCGGACCCTCAAAAGCCGTCCTAAAATACGGAACGGGACTTCCAAAGGCAAGCCTTTTTTACCCCTCGTAACCCATGTCCTTCCATATGCGACGGGCGTATGGGATATGTTCCGGAGCCGGGTCGCGACGGCCGAGTATGCTGGGAGGCGGCTGTCCCGGTCCGGCATGTCCGGGCCAGGGCGACCAGTGGTCGTTCTCCCAGGATTTCCGGTCGTCTTCTTCCCTGAAATCGGGCACCTCGAAGGGGCGCCCGTCTTCCAGCGCGCTTTTCCAGGCCAGGATGCCCACCGACGACATGGCCACGCCGCGGTAGACGTCCAGGAAGGGCTGTTCGCCCGAACGGATGGCCCGGGCAAAGTGGAAACTGGTCCAGAAGTCGCCGCCCCCGTGCCCCGCCTCGCGGGCGAGATCGCCGTGTTCGGGCCAGTCCGGCCGGTATACCCGTTCCGCTTTCTGGCCGGGTTCCAGGTGCCACGGCTCATGCCACACCCGCACCTCTCCCGGTCCGAAGTATCCGGGTCCCCGCGTGATCTCCATGGCGCCCCGTTCGCCGTGCACGCGGTACCAGTTGCTGTGGCCCGGCATACTGAGTCCGAAGATCCGGAACACCGCGCCGTTGTCCATGCGGCAGAGGATGACAGACCCAGGGTCTCCTCTCCTGAGCGTGAGGGTGCGCTCGGGCCGCGCGATGGCCAGGGCGTTCACGCCAACCGGCCGCGTATCGGTGATGCATACCAGCGGAGCCAGGGCGTGGGTGCAGTAATAGGTGGAGGGAATCCACGCACGCCAGTGGTCGAATCCCGGTGACAGGCGGAGGCTGTCGTCCCGGGCCATGGGGTGGTTGTACTCCCCCTCGGCATAGGTTACCTCGCCGATCTCCCCCTCGCCGTACAACCGGTGCATCTCCTGATTGAAGACCGTGTACGGATAGTTCTCGGCCAACATGTAAATCCGGCCGGTCTCCTCCACGGTCCGGCACAGGGCCACCCCCTCGGCCAGGGTGGCGTTGGAGGCCGTCTCGCTCATGACGTGCCGCCCCGCCCGCAGGGCCTTGATGGCGAACGGCGCGTGTTCGTGGAAGTAGTTGGCCAGGACGACGGCGTCCATGTCGTGGGCGAGGAATGCGTCGTAATCGGTGTACGCGGCGACGGAGAGTTCCCCGGCCAACTGCAGCAGCCGCTCCTCCCAGGTGTCGCACAGCGCCACGAGCTTCATGCCCACGGCGCTGGACGCGGTCTGCGCGAAACTCTTCCCGCGGCCCACGCCTACTACGCCCACACGGATCGGCTGATCGTTCATGGTTCGCCTTCGCTCAGGATGCGCCTTCGTTCATGGTTCATCTTTGTTCATGGTTCATCTTTGTTCATGGTGCGCCGTCGTTCATGGTGCGCCGTCGTTCAGGACGCTTCCCTCATGACAGGCCAATCAGTCCGGGGACATCCGTCAATGTGTTGATGGTGGGCAGGCGATATCGCCCGTACTTGTCGTACCGATCGATGAGGAGGGCGTCCAGGCCGATGCGTTCTGCGGGCAGGATGTCCTCCTCCGGGTAATCCCCGATATACAGGATGCGGCCGATCGGGGTTTCCGCACGATCCAGGGCCAGGCGGAAGATCTCCTCGTCGGGCTTTTCACATCCGACTTCGGCGGAAACGACGAGGAAGGAGAAGTACCGGTCCAGGTCGAGCCGCTCCAGGACCAGCGCGAGGTGTTCCGACCAGTTCGACAGCACCCCGAGGCGCATGCCGCGGGCCTTCAGCACTTCCAGCGTGGGCCGTACGTCCCCGTACACCTCCAGGTACCTGCCGTCCTGGAACCGGTCGTAATACGCCTGCAGCCCCTGCGCCAGGTCACCCTCGACGCCCGCTCCGTTCAACACGTGGGCGTAGAGATCCAGAAAGTACCGGCGCGTCTGCTCCGGCGTGCTCATGCGTCCTTCGCGAAGCCGGAACCGCGGTTCCTCCATGGATTTCGAAAGCGCGGCCTTCACCTGGTTCAGCGTCACCTCGGTCCCGAGCTCCCCGGCCGCGACAACAAAGAACTCCTCGAAGAAATCCGGAGAATCCCGGCCGACGAGGGTACCCGCCGCATCAAAAATCACGGTATCGTAGAACATGGAGGATCCGTGCCTTCGCCGGCAAACCGGTCACTCTGCGGGCATGCCCCATTTTTCGGCGGCGAGTTTCTTCACGGCGGGGTTTACGAGGCCGTCGTCGGGCCAGCGGCCACTGAGAATGGTGACCAGTTGCCGGCCTGCTTTTCTTGCGCGCTCGATCCCACCCCGAACCGACGCGGAAGCGTAATGGGGTGTGAGGACTACATTATCCATCTTGCGCAGCGGGTTGTCCGGAGCCGGGGGCTCCTGCTCCTGCACGTCCAGCCCCGCGCCGGCGAGCCGCCCTTCCTGCAACGCCTCGATGAGCGCCTTTTCGTCAACGACCTTGCCGCGTCCCGTGTTGATGAAGTAGGCGGAGGGTTTCATGTTCCGGAAATCCCGCTCCCCGATGATGTGGTGGGTACTGGGCGTCAGGGGAACATGGCACGAAACGAAGTCGGATTCCTTGAACAGCGTTTCCTGGTCCACCATGGTCACGCCCCAGGGATCGGCGGCGGCCTGGCTGACGAAGGGATCGCAGGCAGTGATACGCAGATCGAAACCGGTGGCGATCTTCGCCATGGCCCGGCCGATATTCCCGAAGGACACGAGGCCGAGGGTTTGCTCGTATACAGGTTGAATGGTGCCGCGGCTGACGGGGGTGCCTTCGATCATGGACCGGTTGATGGGCATCAGCCGGCGGGCGCACGCAAGCAGCAGCATCATGGCGTGCTGGGCGACCTCCCGTTCGAAAACGCCCTGGATGTTGTATACGATGATCCCCCGTTCCGTGGCCGCTTCCACGTCGATGAAGTCCACGCCGATCCCGCCCGCGCCCACGACGCGTATGCGGTCGGGCAGTTGCTCCACGGTTTCCCGATTATAGGTCAGGCCGCCCTGGGTAAAGCCGTCCACGTCCCGGGCCTCTTCCAGCATTTCCTCTAGTGTGCTGAAGGGACGTATCCTGAGCTCGGCGCCAATCGTTTCCAGTTCGTCCCTGATATACTGATTGGGACCGGGATTGTCGGGATTGCCGGGCGCGAGAATGGTAAATCGAGCCATGCGGACTCCTTGGAATGGGGGGTATCGGGTCACCTGGACCAGTGAAAAGTAACCCGGTATCTTGGGAATGGCAACATGAGATTTCGACAGCGGTTCAATGCGCTGTCATGTCAGGCGCCATGGGGTGCAACGAACCATCCGGATGGGTGAGTTCGCGCGGCAGGATCACCCAAATATCCCTTGCCCTGACCTGAATATCGTTGATTTTAGTGGAGACTGACTACACGAGGGATGGGTACGCGCATACCGCTTTCTTTAACTTCCGTGAGTATATCCAATCCTCGGCCTGACACAGTTGCACCTACAATATACTGGATTCACCCCGGAGGAACCATGCAATCAATCGCCCTTTTGCTGACCGGCCTGTGTCTCGTCGCGCTGACATCCGCCTGTGCGCCGGCCGAAGAACCCCTGCCTGAAGATCCTGTCGAACGCGCCAGGGCACTGCACGCGAAAGTCCCGCTGATCGACGGGCACAACGACCTGCCCTGGCAGATTCGCAGGAAGGCGAACCGGGACGTCTGGTCGATTGACATCGCCGAATCGCAGCCGGACCTGCACACCGACATTCCCCGCCTGCGCGAGGGCATGCTCGGGGCCCAGTTCTGGTCGGTTTACGTACCCGCTTCCATGCAGGGTAAAGAAGCCGTGCGCGCGACCATGGAGGAAATCGATATCGTGTACCAGATGGCCGCCCGGTATCCGGACACGTTCCAACTGGCCGCTACGGCGGACGAAGTGGAAGCGGCCTTCGCGGCAGGCAGGATCGCGTCCATGTTGGGCATTGAAGGAGGACATTCCATCGATTCCTCCCTGGGCGCGCTCCGCATGTTCCACCGGCTGGGCGTCGGATACATGACGCTGACTCACAGCCGCAACGTGCCCTGGGCCGATTCGGCTACTGACACCGTCGCGGTTGACGGCCTGACGGAATTCGGAAAAGAGGTGGTCCGGGAGATGAACCGCCTGGGCATGCTGGTGGACCTGTCCCACGTCTCCCCGGCGACCATGCGGGACGCCCTGGACGTGTCGGAGGCCCCCGTCATCTTCAGCCATTCCTCGTCCCTGGCCAAGTGCAACCACGTGCGAAATGTTCCCGACGACGTCCTGGAGCGCCTGGTCGAGAACAACGGCGTGGTCATGGTCACCTTCGTACCCGCCTATATCTCGGAAGAAACCCGCCTGCACGGCGTGAAGCGCAACGAAGAGCGGGAGCGGCTCGCGGCGATGCCGGGCAGTACGGATGAATCGGTGGCGGAAGGCATGGCCACCTGGAACGAGGCCAATCCCACGCCGCCTGCCACCCTCGCACAGGTGGCCGACCATATCGATCACATCCGGCAGGTGGCCGGCATCGATTACATCGGTATCGGCGGGGATTACGACGGCATTTCCACGGTTCCGGTGGGGCTGGAGGACGTGTCCACCTATCCCATGCTGACGGCCGAACTGATCCGGAGGGGTTATTCGGACGAGGATGTCCTGAAGATCCTCGGGCGCAACGTGCTGCGCGTGATGCGTGAAGCGGAGGCGGTGGCGGCAAGACTGCAGCAGGAGCGCCATGCCTCTGGCGCCCGCATCGAAGTGCTGGACGGAGAAACTACGATTGAGGAATAGACGCGGCAGGCGCCGGCCCGGGGCAATGGCGCCACCGCACAACCCAGGCAAGGGCGCCACCGTACAACCCAGGCAAGGGCGCCACCGTACAACCACAACCAGGTAGGGCCTTCACCATATAATCCGTCAGGGGCGTCACCGGATGACCAGATGGAGTGTCACAGCGGAACTCCGTACATTGATCAGCCCCCGAAGACCTTGTAAACACCCATGAACGAATCGCAGATCAGACAGTTGCTCCAACAGGTCCGCGCCGGCGACCTGTCGGTTGACGAGGCGTCGAGCAGGCTGCGGTCCTTGCCCTTCGAGGACCTCGGTTACGCGCGGGTGGACCACCACAGGGCGATGCGGTGCGGGTTCCCCGAGGTGATCTTCTGCACGGGGAAGACCGACGGCCAGGTGGCCGGTATCGCGGAACGCATTGTCGCGTCTGGGAGCGACCTGCTCGCCACCCGGGCGACTCCGGCCATGTACGACGCCGTGGCGGCGCGGTGTCCCGGCGCGGAGTACCACGAGGCGGCCCGGACGATCGTGGTCCAGGATTCCTGGCGGGACCTGGGCATCGGCGAGGTATTGGTCGTCTCGGCGGGCACGAGCGATATCCCGGTGGCCGAAGAAGCCGCGGTTACGGCCCGGGTACTGGGCAATCGGGTCGAGTGTCTCTACGACGTCGGCGTGGCCGGCATCCACCGGCTCCTTTCCCACCATGAGGCCATCATGAACGCATCGGTGCTCGTCGTCGCGGCGGGCATGGAGGGCGCCCTGCCCAGCGTGGTCGGCGGAATGGTCTCCAGACCGGTGATCGCCGTGCCGACCAGCGTCGGGTATGGCGCCAGTTTCAACGGACTGGCGGCGCTCCTGGCCATGCTGAACAGCTGCGCTTCGGGCGTTACGGTGGTGAATATCGACGGCGGGTTCAACGCCGGTTACGCGGCCGGCCTCATCAATCGGAAACACGAATAGGGATGGCGGGTCCAATGGCTTTGGCAGGATACTTCGACCAGTTGTCCGGCCTTACCGCGGACATGCTGCTCGCCGCGATGATCGACGCGGGAGTGGACCCAATCGCGCTTGAAGCAGCCATGAAGAGCCATCATGGCGTGGATTGCGGGATCAACGTTACTGAGGGGCGTGTCGCCGGGAACCGGGTGACGTACACCACGCTGTCGTGTGCCGAGGCGTCCGTGCCAGAGACCTGCCGGGCCATGCCGGGAGGCGGAGCGGACACACCGGCCGCCGTTCTCATCGGGAGGGTGATCGACCACCTGGAAAAGAACGTAAACGGACTGCGGGGGACGGAGGACCTGGCGCCGACCATGGAAGCGCTGGGCGGACGTCGCACGGCCCTGCGCATTCTGCTCCTCTGCAACGCCCTCCACCTGCTCGGAATCGAATCCCTCCACCACGTAGCGCTGCCCTTTGCCGCGGGCATCGAATCCACGCCGCCACTCCAGGCCGCCCTGATGAGAGGCGCCGCAATAAAACCCGTCGACCACGCCCCCATAGACCTGCCGGGATGCGCCTTTTTAACCGCCTTGTCGGCGGGACCGATGAACACAGCCGGTTTCACGCTGCGGAACATGGGCTACGGGGGGGACGACGCTGACCGGGGAGATGGGCACGTCGCCAGGCTGTGTACGGGCGAGGCCGGCGAAGAGGCCGGCGAAGAGGCTGGAGAAGTGGCCGGCGGGGGTTCCGTGCAGATCCTGGAAACGCAGATCGACGACATGAATCCGCAGTTCTACGGCCACGTCGTGGACCTGCTGCTCGAAGCCGGTGCGCTGGATGCCTTCCTTACACCGGTGATCATGAAGAAAAACCGGCCGGGCGTACTGCTCACCGTGCTTGCGCCGGCCGCATTGACCGGGCGGTTGTCCGGGCTGATCTTCCGGGAAACGACGACCATAGGCCTCAGAACTTACCCCGTCTCCCGCCGCGTCCTGCCCCGTAGCGAAGCCGTCGTTGAAACCCGCTACGGCGCGATCCGGATCAAGGTCGTGGAACACGGGGATTCCCGGCGATATACCCCCGAATACGAAGACTGCCGCCAGGCTGCGCTCAGCAGCGGCGTTCCACTCGCCGACGTGTATGCGGCCGTCCGGGAAGCCGCCGGCCGCGTGGCACCGGATCATCTGCCTTGATCGTCGCCGAGGACGTAACGTTCAGTTACCGGGTCCAGCCGGGAAACGTGGCCCCCACGCTGCGAGGCCTGTCCTTAGAAATCGGCGAATCCGAAAGCGTGGCCGTGATCGGTCCCAACGGCTCGGGAAAGAGCACCCTCGCCCGCTGTTTAAACGGGTTGATCGTACCCCAGTCCGGCCGGGTCCTGGTGGATGGCCTGGATACGGCCGAACCGTCGAACACGTGGCAGGTCCACCAGCGAACCGGGATGATCTTCCAGAACCCGGACAACCAGCTGGTCTCGACCACGGTTGAACGTGAGGTGGCTTTCGGGCTCGAAAACCTCGGCCTGCCTTCCAGGGAGATCCACCGGCGGGTCGCGTGGGCGCTCGACCGGTTCCACCTGGCAAAGTACCGCCATTATCCGCCCCATAAGCTGTCCGGCGGCGAAAAACAACGCGTGGCTATCGCTTCCGTGGTCGCGATGCGTCCCCGGTACCTCATTTGCGATGAGCCCACCTCGTCGCTGGACCCCGGCGACCGGCGGGACATCCTCGGCCTGCTCCTGTCGATCGTGGATGAATACCGGCTCAGCGTGGTCTTCATCACGCAGTCTCCCGAGGAAGCCGTCCGGATGGACCGTATCGCGATGGTGGTGGATGGGGCCGTCGCAGCCGAGGGGCCGCCGGAGGAAGTATTCCGGGATACGGAACGGCTCGCGGCGCACGGACTCGAGGCGCCGCTGTCCGAGCGGCTGTCGGACGCCTTGCGCGCACGCGGGCTTCCGGTACCGGCCGGTACCGTCCATCCCGAATCCCTGGTGCAGTGGCTTTCCGGCAGGATGCCCAGGCCGCCGTCCCGTCTGCCGGGGACCATGCCATCGGCCGATGCCCGTTCGGAGATTGTTGAGAAACCGGTCGATCCGCCGGCGGGGGCGATTCCGGCCACGCCGCCGATCATCGAATTCGACCGGGTGTGCCATACCTATTCCCCCGGAACTTCCCTGGCGATCTCGGCGTTGCGCGATGTGACCACCCGGGTTTACCCCGGGGAGTGCGTCGCGCTGACCGGACCGAACGGTTCCGGTAAGTCCACGATGATCCAGCACATGAACCGCCTGCTGAAAGCGGATTCGGGCACGGTTCGGGTCGAGGGTGGGGACGTAACCTCCAAGGAAACCGACCTGCGGAAGCTGCGTCAGAAGGTGGGGCTGGTCTTCCAGTTCCCGGAAGCCCAGTTGTTCGAGGAAACCGTTTTCGACGACGTGGCCTTCGGTCCAAGGCAAACAGGCACGGAAGATTCGGAAATCCAGGATCTGGTGAACCGGGCGCTCGAACGGGCCCGACTCGATCCCGCACGGTTCTCGCATCGGCATCCCCTGTCGCTAAGCGGCGGAGAAAAACGCAGGGCCGCGATCGCCGGGATCCTGGTCATGGAACCATCCGTCCTCGCCCTCGACGAGCCCACGTCCGGTCTCGATCCGCAAAGCGTACGACAGGTCGAGGCGATTTTCAAAACCTGCAAGGATGGGGGCGCGACCCTTTTCCTGATCACCCATGACATGGACCTGGTCTCCCGCCTGGCGGACCGGGTCATGGTCATGGAGAACGGCGGCATCGCGTCGGACACCACGCCGGAGCGCCTGTTCGCCCGGGAGGCCGCGGTCGACGCGTCCGCGCAGGGGCAGGCGGATCTGTCCGGGCGGCAAGAGCGGCCCGGGCTGCCGGGTCTATGCAACCTGTTGACCGCCGTCCACGCGGCAGGGATTCCCGTCGATCCCGGCTGTTTCAATCTGGAAGAAGCCGCGGACATGATCCGCGCGAGCTTAGGCCGTGGAAACGACCACTCGAACCCCGGGGGAGAAGAGACATGCTAGTCGACATCCACACCAACCTGATGTGGTACCCGGATCACATGTCCGATGAATTCGTTGAATTCGCCTATGCGGCGAAGAAGGCCAAGATGCGCTTGTCCGACGATGTTTACTACGCGGGCCACGCGGACCGGTACAAGAACGCCTTCGACTCTACGCCCGAAACGCTGCTCAAGGCGACAGAGGACTGCGACAGGGTGGTCGTGTTCGGGTTGAAGGCGCCATACTGCGGGGTGAACGTGCCCCAGGAGCTCGTCGCGGGATTCGTGGCGGAAAACGCGGACCGTTTCATCGGCTGGTGTTCCGTCGATCCCAATGACGAGGACGCCGTCGAACAGCTCGAATACAACGTAAACGAACTCGGCCTGCGCGGGCTGAAAGTCGCGCCGATCTACCAGCATTTCGACCCCCGGGACCCGGCGTATCTTCCCCTGTTCAGGAAAGCGGAAACGCTGGATATCCCCGTCATCTGGCACCAGGGCACGTCCTTCGTGCGGCTGGGTCCCCTCAAGTGGGCCAATCCTATTCAGCTCGAGGACATCGCGGTGGCGTGCCCGGACCTGCGGATGATGATCGCCCACATGGGACATCCGTGGGAGGACGAATGCGTAGTCCTGATCCGAAAGCATCCGAACCTCTACGCGGACATATCGGCGCTGCACTACCGCCCGCTGCGCCATTACATGGCATTCATGTCCGCCCTGGAGTACGGGGTGGAGCACAAGTTGATCTTCGGTTCCGATTTTCCATCGGCTACGCCGGCGCAGGTCATAGCGGGACAGTGGAAGGTGAACGACGTGGCGCGGAATACGTCCCTGCCCGTTTTTCCGGAAGAGGCCATACACAACATGATTTATGAAAACTGGAAGGCGTTCCTGCGGGAAGCATAAAAAAGGGGCGGCCAGTGCATGGCCGCCCTTGTACGACACGTTACCCGTGGTGCTTTCGGCTTACTTCCGCATAAGCTCCACTCGGCGGTTCTGCGACCACGCGCTTTCGTCGCTGCCCATGACCGCCGGCTTCTCTGCACCGAAACTGACGGTTTCGATGCGGCTGTCCGCCACACCCGCATCCACGAGGTAGGTCTTGACCGCCTGGGCGCGCCGTTCGCCCAGCGCCAGGTTGTATTCGATCGTACCCCGCTCATCAGCGTGGCCCTCGACAACCACCATGTCTTCGGGCTGGTACTCCCGCAACTTCTGGGCGTTCTCATCCAGAGCCGGCCGCTGGTCTTCCCGGACATTGGAACGGTCGTAATTGAAGTAGATGGTCGACAGAGACATCATCTCTGCATGCAGGGCTGCCGCCTCGGCGGCGAGCCTGGCTTCCTCTTCTGCCAACCGCCGGGCCTCTTCTTCCGCGGCGAGCCTGGCTTCCTCTTCTGCCAACCGCCGGGCCTCTTCTTCCGCAGCGAGCCTGGCTTCCTCTTCTGCGCGCACCGCCCTGAGGGAATCCTCTACGGCCCGCTGCCGCTCGGCTTCCATGGCGGCCAGCTCCTCCGCGGAAGGTCCCCGGGATACGGCGCAGCACGCACCCATCCACACGGGTGCGGCGACCAGAACGCTGAGCGCCAGCATCGAAGCCGTATTGCTCCATCGTTTCATGAAGAACTCCTTTCCCATAGTTGGGTTACCCATACAGCGCAATTCGGATTAATCTAGCCGTTTATCGCTTAACATCCGTTTCAACCATTGCGGCAATCCAGCAGTGCAGCAAAAACCAGGCATGAATCTACCATTTCATCAAAATCACGTATAGTTGATCCTGCCTCACTTCCACAACATAATCTCGGATTCGGTTGCCAAAGTAAAGGAAATTATTCGTCCGACATCAGATCCAGTCTCATTCTTGCGAGCTGGGCCTCCTCGGTACCTGGAAACTCGCCGACGACGCGTTCCAGGTAGGACCTCGCCGCGGGCAGTTCCTTCCTGGCGACTTTGATGAAGGCGATCTTCAGCAGCGTGGCAGGGACCTTGTTTCCGTCCGGGTAGGCGCTCAACACCTGCTCGTAGGCGTCTAGCGCCTGGGTATACAGGCTCTGCGCATAGTAGCAATCGCCGATATAGTACTGCGCGTCATCCGACAGGTCCGATTCCGGAAAATACGCCATGTACTGGGAAAACTGCCGGACCGCCACGTCATAACTGCCCTGCTGGTAGTCTCTCAAGGCGAGGTCGTACAGTTCGCCGGGGTCGACGGTTCGTGGCTGCCCCGTGGAAGAAGTATCCGGCCGTTCGGTGGCGCTCCACTGGGCCTGAAGCCTCTCCAGACTGCGAACCAGGGCCGAGAACTGACGGTCGCTTTCCGAGATACGCGTAGCGAGGATCTGCAACTGGCTTTCCAGGCCGCTGACCCGCTGTCCCAGGTCCGCCCGCATTTCCCACATCTCGTTCATCTGTTCCCGCATCAGGGTTTCAAGGCGTCCGATGTGGACCTTCAGCGAGTCGATGTCCTCCTGGAGGGCGACTTCCTCGCGCATGACCTGCATCTGGGCCCGCAGATGCGTGGTGTCGTTCTTCAGGTTGGTCAGGTCGGACTGCACGCCGCACGCGCCTGCAAAGACCATGGCGCAAAGGGCCGACAGGATGCATCGGGCGCGGTTCGTTGAAGACCTTACGCTCATCTTATCTCTTTCATTCGTCCAGGACCGTTACGATGCCGTCGGGTCTTGGCCCCCAACTGGGTTGACGGTTGTTTCCCTCGGTGACGACGGGGTGGACGTCCCCCCCGTTCCAATACATGCGGTAGACGTGGTACTCGTTCCTGCGGGTCCGGTCGGAACTGAAAAGGATCTGCAGGCCATCCGGGGACCAGGTCGGGTTTACGTTGTCGCCTTCCCGTCCGCGGACACCCGTTAGTTTCACGATGTTGCTTCCGTTGACATCGCAGGTATAGATGTTGAAGACCCGTTCGGAGCCTCCCTGCCGTCTCGGCACCAGGTCGCCGCCCACGAAGGCGATGCGGTCGCCCCGGGGCGACCATGCGGGCGAACCGTTGTAACCCCCTTCGAAGGTGATCCGATGGTCGTTCGAACCGTCTATATTGATAACGAAAAGGTGCTTCTGTGTCAATCGGTCCGACATATATACCACCTGGTCCCCCCGCGGTGACCAGGACGGCGAAACGTTGATCCCGTAACCGGTCGCCAGCGGGATCAGCCTGCTTCCGTTCAGCGTGCTGATGTAGAGCTTTGAAAGCCCCTCCGGGATCAAGCCCAGGATCAGGTGCCGGCCATCCGGCGACCAGTGTGGTGACAACACCGTTTTGCCATCGAAAGAAACCTTGCTGGTTTCACCGCTCCGCAGGTCGAGGTAATACAGTTCGTGGGGGCCGTCCCTGTAGGACGTGTAGGCGATCCGGGTGCCATCCGGCGACCAGTTCGGCGAGTATTTCCGGGATCGGTCCCGGGTCAACTGGCGGACATTGAATCCGTCGTAGTCCGACATGTACAGTTCCGGCGCGCCGCTGCGCTGGGAGACGAATACGATGCGGGTCTGCGCGATGCCCCGGTCCCCGGTCAACTGGAATACGATGTCGTCCGCCATGAGATGGACGATCCGCCTCAGGGTCAGATCGAAGGCGGCGTACCCCTTCTCCACGATCGTTCGCCGGGTACCCACGTCGATCAGCCGCAAAGCGATTTCCACCTGGGACCCCGAGACTTCGTACGATCCCGACACCATGACCTGCACCGACAGCTTGCGAAGCAACTCGAGATCCACCTCGCCGGCCGCGTCCAGGAACACATAGGTCGTGTCGCCGGAAACGTCCGTCAGCACCTGCGAGCCGCCGTCCTCTACGACCCGGGCCGGGATGGAAAGGTCCCGCACGGCGAACACGCCGGAATACGCAAGGTCCCGCATGAGCACCTGGTTGATGGTGTCCCGCAGGGCGGCGTGCAACTCCGTTCCATCCGCGGGCGAGAAGGGCTTGAAAGCGATCGGTATGCGGGGGGAGACGCGGGCCTGTACGCTGAGATTGACCTCGTCCTGGCCCGATACGGTCTTTTCGCCGAGGGAGGGCAGGACGATTGCCGCAAGGAGCAACCGCAACGGCCAGGCCCAACCCGGCCGACGGCATGGTCTTTTCTTCGCGGATTTACTGTGCAGGAATTCGATCATGGCTTCTGGGTGATTTAAGACGGTCGCGCCTGCTTCATAACGCGTATTGAAAGGCGAAATGCACGCCCAGATAGGATTTCCGGTAACCTTCAGGCAGCGGCGGCAGCGGGTCGGCCGCATTCAACGCCCGCTGTGCCGCAAGGTCGAAGACCGGGTTGGAAGACGAGTGCGTAACGACGGCGCCGGTAATCCGGCCCGACCGTACCACGCGGAAATAAATGACCGTCTCGAGGTGCGTAACGCCCAGCATCCTGGGCACCGTGAAATGCTGCCGTATCTTTCTCTGCATCATGCCGAGGTAGTATGGAAACTCGAAGTTCCGCTCGTCCAGGCGGATTTCCGGGGAATCCGTCTCGAAAGACCGGGGCGTTTCCGGACCGGGATCCGGTTGTTCGGGCACCAGTCGCGGTGTCCGTTCGAGCGCCAGCGCCGCCTCCTCCTGCGGAGCGGCGGCCTCCTTCCGCGAGACGACTTCGAAGTCCTCGTCGACCAGAGGTGGACGCCGAATCGATGGCGTTTCGCCCAGCGTTACCAGGTCGACCCGGTAGACCTGCTGATCCCGGGAAGACGCCGTTGAGGGCCACCAGGTGTTCCATCCGATGAGCCCGGCGATGGCCGCGATATGCAGGATGCCTGAAGCCCAGATCATGCGTGTCATTGTCGTGACGGTCTCAGACTGGTCGCCAGTCCTATCTGGGTGACACCGTGCTCCTTGAGTTTATCCAGCACGGCAATAACGGTGCCGTAGGGCACCCGTTCGTCTCCGCGGACAAACACCGGTTTATCCTGCCGCTCCTCGAATATCGCCTGGAACACCCCGTCGAACTGGCTGATCGAAAGCTCCCGGTCTTCCAGGTACAGCGAACCCTCGCTCGTCACCGTGATAACCAGTCCTTCGGCCAGATCCGGCGCGGCCGCGGTCGCCTTGGGCAGGTCCACCTGGACGCCGCTCTGGATCATCGGCGTCGTGATCATGAAGATGATCAGCAGCACGGTCATCACGTCGACCAGCGCCGTCACGTTGATTTCAGACAGGGCGCGGGGCGAACCCGCGCTATTGAAATCAAACGAGTTCATGGCGTCCCCGCAACTGGAGGATGTTCAAGACCGCGGTGGCCAGGTCCTCTAGCTCCAGGCCCAGATCTCTCGACCGCTGCACGAAGTAGTTGTACGCCACCATGGCCGGGATGGCCACGGCAAGGCCGGCGATCGTCGTGATCAAGGCCTCCGCGATACCGGGCGCCACGACGACGATGTTGGTGGAGCCCTTGGTACTGATGTCCAGAAAAGCGGTCATGACGCCCCACACCGTTCCGAACAGGCCGAGAAACGGGCACACGCTTCCCGCGGTGGCCAGTACGGGCAGTCTATTCTCGAACCGGGCCAGTTCCCGGTGGGCGGCCAGCCGCAGGTCGCGATAGACGGATTCCAGCAGGTCCTGGTCGATCTCCCGGGACCGGTCAGCTTCTCCATCCCGGGGAGAGAAGGCCGACGCATGCTTCTCGTACACCTCGCGGAACACCACGGCGGCGGGACTGCAGGGCCACTTTGAAGCGGCGGTATAGACCTGGTTGTAATTGCGCTGCGACTGGAAGAAAGCAAGGAAATGCCGTGACTGCGCCTGGGCCCGTCGAAAGTACCGCCAGCGCTCCGCCATGATCGCCCATGAAACGATGGAGAAGATCAGAAGGACGACAATGACGACTTTTGCGACGGTGCCCGAATCCAGAATCAGATTCAGGATACTGACTTCGGATGACAAAGCGCGTTCATTTCCTTTCGAAAGAACTCGTGTCCCTTCCCCGGCGGCTTGAAAGTATGAACACGCCAGCGTGGGTGTCAAGCATTAACGGACACTGTATCCGGCCGATCCCTACGTCCATATCAGCGCGACTTCAACGGCCAGGTTAGGATGGCCGTCGATCAGTTCGACTGCTTCGGCAATGCGATGCACGGGGTACACGTGGGTCAGAAGGGGACGCAGCCTGACGGCTTCGATGCCGGCCAACCTCAATCCCTTCTCCACCAGGTAGGGCGTTTCATGCGGTTGCTCGCGGCCCATGATCAGTTGGAGCGATCGTTCCGACCAATCCCCCAGATCGATGGACATCGGGTGTGTAACGGTTTTGAGGACGACGAGTTTTCCGCCCGGCCGCAGCATCGCCGCGCACTGGTTGAAAGAAGCCTCGTTGCCGGCGCATTCAAGGCATATGTCCACGCCCTGGCCACCGGTCCTCTCCATGACGCGCCGGCGGACATCTTCCGTCGAGGCATTGATCACGGTGTCCGCCCCGGCACTCCGCGCCCGCTGCAGGCGCGTCGCGTGCAGATCAGACGCGATCACGGTCGTGGCGCCCGATAGGCGCGCGACCTGGGTGCTCAGCAACCCGGTGGTTCCCGCGCCGCTGACGAGAACCGATCTGCCTTTCACCTGCGCGCGTTCCACGCCGTTCAATACCGTGGGCATGAGGGTAGAGATGGCGCCTTCTTCAAAACTGATGCCGTTCGGCAATTTTACGATGTGGTACGCGGGTACGCTATGGTATTCCGACAGGCCGCCTTCGGTATGGCAGGCAACGACGCGGTCGCCCTGCTTGAGCGACTTCACGCGCCCGCCGAAGGACTCGATGATTCCCGTAAAACTCCTGCAGAAAGTCGCGGGACGGCCGTTGGCATCCGGCGCCGGATCGATGTTGATCCCTGCGGCACCCCGGTGCGGCAGAACGCATGCCCGCGCCTTCACCAGCACTTCCAGGTCGTTGCAAGCAGGGACGGCGCTGCCGGATACCCCGGGGCTTCCATCCGAGTCCGGCGTCTGTTTCCGCATGGCGGCCTCTTCGTTGTACGGAATGCGGACCGGCTCGTGCGAACGGAGCGATCGGCAGGACCGGCAGGCGGGTCATCTGCGCATCTCTCCGCCGACCGGTCGGGCCATGGATTACCAGTATTCCTCGAAGTGTATGTTGCCCTTGTCCCTGCGATGATCCGCCTTGAAGCCACGCGCTTCGAGCAGCTCGACCATGCCGGTTGGCGAGGGATAGGACTTGTCGCCTTCCCTGGTGTATTTGGGCACGCCGATCATGTCCGGGTTTCCACAGATGTACACGTGGGTCCTTTCCGGATCCAGGACGATACCGGTCTGATCCTCCAGCTCCCCGGTCCTCACCAGGTCTTGTATATACACCTTTCGGTTGAGGTTCTGCGCTTCCCGGGTGGTGAGCGTGATGTAATGATAATTCGGATGCAGGCGCTCAAGCCGCTCGTTGGTGGCCTGGTAACCCAGGTCCCGGGCGTATCGCACGCAGACCAAAGATATGATGGCGGGTTTGTGGCCGTTACGCATCAGATCGGCTATCATGCAGTTGTGGGGCGCCTCGCCGGTGCCCGTCGCCGCAAAAATGACCTGGTCGTCCGGAGCTATGTGTTCCAGGGTGTAGTGGCCGGTCACCTTCGGCCCCATCCAGAGCCGGTCGCCCTCCTTCAGCATCCACAGTCTGGGCGTGAGCGAAGGATCCTGGCCTTCTTCGCCGTCGCGGGCCACGAGCGTAATGTAGAACTCGTAGAAATCCATGTCCGCCGGATCCAGCAATTGGCCGGGATCGTCCTCGTACATGGGAAAGGACATGGAGTAGGCGCGGCGGACGAGTTTGTTCTTGAGTTTCTCGTTTACGTCCTCGTTATGGGCCGGATCGTTGGTGGGTTCCCAGTCGCCCAGGCCGAGGGTGGTGTACTGCCCGGGTTGGTACGGCGGGAGATCTTCGTCCGGTTTCACCCGGATGATCCAGAGTTCGGGATTCAGTTCATGGATTTCGGTAAGTGTGGCGTTATAGTGCTGCTCCCTTAAGGCTCTGATCTCTTCTGTCGTATGCATGTATACCTGCCGTATCTCCGCGTTCGGGCAATGGTGATTCAAAGAAGGATGGACCGACCGCGGCCGATGCTGGAGGAGTTTCCTAGAAATCGGCGCCGATCGTGAAGAAGAACTGGGTATCGTTCAGCGCATTCCTAAGACGGTACGAACGCGTGCCTGGAAACTCGGACTCCAGTCCCCCGGGCACAGTGGGAAGGTTCTCGTTGTTGTACCAGGAGGGCCGTTTACCCAGGTCGAACTGACGGGCTATATCGAACTTAAGTATCAGGAAACCCACACGGGCCCGCGCACCGATGCCGTAGGCCACGGCGACCGGACCGCCCGACAGTTCTTCCATCATGCCGGGCCCCAACCCGTTGTCCCGCATCAGCGACCCGTCGACGAAGTCTCCCACATTGGGATAGCCCGCATACTGATTGGCCTGCACGGCGCTTGTGTTCTGGTCCCACGCACTGCCTGCGTCGATGAACAACGAGCCCCGGATCTGCTGGAAGACCAGCGGCAGCGGCCACCCCATGGCCAGCACATCGACTAAAGGAAAACGGAACTCCGCGTTGACCATCGCGACCTTGCTCCCCCAGACGGACCAGTAGTTGGCGCCACGGAAATCATAGGGCCCGCCAAAGGGAAAGAGTTCCTGGTCGCGCCCCTCGCTGGCCAGTCCGAACAGACGAAAGGCAAAGGCGTACCGCTGCAACACGTTGATGTACGTTCGGTAATCGATGAAGGCGCGCGTGTACTGGAGTT
This sequence comes from Gemmatimonadota bacterium, assembly GCA_026713285.1. GTDB lineage: Bacteria > JAAXHH01 > JAAXHH01 > JAAXHH01 > JAAXHH01 > JAAXHH01. The sequence goes on from JAPOOT010000249.1 coordinate 29,392, forward strand.
CGCCGAATGTCGGGGTTATTTCGATGCGGCCCCGGGCGCCGGCGATCGGACCGGTAACGCCATAGAGCGTGTGATCGGTGACCAGGGCGGCGGTGGGCTGCACGAAATTCACGCTGCCCAGGCTCCCGCGCCGGTTCCGTCGGATGCCGAAGTAATTGAAACTCACGTCCACCAGTTCACGGGACCTGTGCACCCCCTGGATACCCAGTTCCAGGCGGCTGAACTTGCTGAAAGGCCGGCTTACGAAGAGATGCACGCCGCGATTGATCTGGGTCGTAACCTGGGTAAGGATGGGGCTCTGGTAGTTGTAGAACAGATCATAGCTGTACTGAAAAGCCGCCACGCTCCAGTTGACGCGCCGAGTCAGGTTGGTGTACTGGAGCAGCAGGTTCGCGTCCGTCAGGGAACCGAATACATTGGCTCCCACCAGAATCTTGTGATTATTCAGGATATCGCTGAAGGAAAGAAGGGAACTGCCCACCAGACCGACGTTCGTGGCGTAACCCGCATTCCCGCCGATATAGTCGAGGCCGAAGTCGGGGGAGTACTTCTTCTTCGTGAATGTGCCGTCGATCCATGCGGTAGTATCCGGCAATTCGCCACCCGGCCCGATTCCTCTGGCGACGGGACCGAAAGGAAACTCCGGCTGCTGCAGAAGATCGGAACTTCCTGTCTCTTCCGGCTCCTCCCGCGGTGTGGTTTCATTCGTGGCGGACGTCGTATCGGGAGGTTCTGTAAGTACGGTCTGGATCGTGGTGACCTTCTCCTCGGCAACCTTCCCCTCGGTAACCTTTTCCTCGTCCTGTGCTGAAATCGACTGACTCGTCTCGGCGTCGGCATCGGAGTCCGGTGACGCGGACTCGGTACCGTCGATCGCCACTTCCGGGTCCGGCGACGTACCATCGCCGTCCTCGCCGTCGGCGGTTTCTTCCGTAGGTTCGGTCCTGAGCGGAGGGGCCAGTTGCGCTGCGTCGGGTGAGGCGCCGGGCGTCGCCGATTTTGCGTGATCGTAGGGCTCTTTCATCAGCGATACCGGATCGCTGATGGAGAACAGGTCGAATCCGCCCCAGGACAGGGAAGAAAAAACCATCCGGTCAGCCTTCTGCGCCCAGCTTATGGCGGGGCCCGCGGCCGTAACGTTGGTCACCCCGGTGAGGATGTTGGTAATCTGGTAGGTCTCGCCTGATTTCATGTCCCGAATAAAAATATTGGAAATACCGGTGCGGTCCGATATGAAGGCGATCTTCTCGCCATCGGCGGACCATTGAGGCGAGATGCTTTTTCCGATCTGGTCAGGGATCTTTTCGACTTCCCCCGTGGCCAGGTCGTATACCGCCAGTTGCTGATAACCGAAAGTGAGCGTCCGGAAATTGGTCACGTCGCCCCGGTCCGTGGAAAAAGCGATCTGGCTGCCGTCAGGCGACCACACGGGATCACGATCGGTGTACCGGTCCTGGGTCAGGGCGCGCAGGTTCTCTCCCGTGGCGTCTATCACGTACAGGTCCGACTGTCCGCCCTGCAGGCCGACGAAGACCAGCTGGCTGCCGTCGGGCGACCAACTCGGCGACGTGGCGCCGTCGAGATCGACCTTGATGCGCCGGACGACCTTCCTCCTCCTCACGTCCATGATATACAAGGCGTCCCGCGCCCCCACCTTGGCCGGGAAGGCGATGTACTGCTCATCGGGCGACCAGGAAATAGACGTGGAGAAAAACCGGAGGGACTCGAAATCGGCCGAGCGTTCGCCCTCGACCAGCTTGGAGATCACCTCGCCGTTGATGGCGGAGGCCAGGTAGATGTCGTTGTACAGGCTTTTATTTGAGATGAAAACCAGCTTGTCTCCACGCGGCGAAATCGCCGGGGCGAGATGTATACCCGCCCGGGATTCCCTGACGTCGGTCAGTTGCCGGGCAAAGGCCTGCGGCTTTTCGTATTCCTTGATCTGTGGCAGGTAGGTCTGGCGCACGTGCTCGTTCCATTCGTCGGAGAGCTTCTCGATATCCTTGCCGATGGACGAACGGAAGGCTTCGTCCACGTTTCGCAGGCGGCCGACCTTGCGGAGTATCTCGCCGATCTTGCGATCTCCGTACCGGTCGCCTATGTAGGCGAAGAGCGCCTGGCCGAACCGGTAGACGCCGAAACTGTAGTCCATGGCGGGGATGGACGCCGGGAGATATCCCTGCAGCGCCGCGTCGCGCAGCCACATGTGGGTATAGGCGTCGATTCGGCCCAGGGACAGGTACTCCGCCATGCCCTCCATGAACCACAGCGGGGCGATGAAGGCCATGGGATTCAGGATGGAGACGCCGGGACCGGCGCCGTAGATCGCGTCACCCTGGAAGGCGTGAACGAGTTCGTGGGTGAGTACGTGCTCCAGTTCCGCGTACGATCCCGTGAAGGGCAGCAGTATGCGGTTCTTGTTGAATTCCGTCACGCCGCCGGTGCCCTCGCTGATGAAGCCCGGCAGGACGTTGGTCTGCTGGAAATCGGTATGGGAGGCGTACAGGATGATCGGGATCTTGTCGCTGAACCTGTGCTGCAGTATGCGGCTCAGACGGTTATAGGACCGTTCCGCCATCCGTGCGGCATCGTAGGCCGCCTCTTCCTCTCCCTGGTAGAAGTAGATTTCGAAGTGGGGCGTGGAGATGATTTCCCACTTGAAGTCGCGGTATTGGACCTTGTTCCGCCCGAAGTAATCCCCCTGGGCGAACGCTGCCGCAGGCATGGCCAGCAGGCACAGGAACGCCAGAATAAACCGCAACCTATGTGGCATTTTCAGTCTCCTTGACGATGGACACATCTTACGGGAACCCGCACTTGGTGTCAAGCCAATATTGGACCTCCGGGAACCGTTCGGCGTAGCGGAACAAGCCCGCCCTGGACAAGTCCATACTCGATTGCACCAAAGTCCATACTCGATTGCACGAAAAACCGCACACAAAGTTTCGATTTTATGCACGCGACCGGTTCCCGCACCGTGCGGAACGGCAATGAGCGGGCGCCGGAAGCGTCCGCCGTCATATTCAGCTGTCCGTATTCAAAGGGTTGACAACCCGCTCGGAGGGGATCTTTCAGAAACGCACCGCCACGCCGGCGGAAAGCAACCGGCCGATTTCAGGCGCACCGATGAAGGAACGGTATTTGTTGTTGAAAAGGTTGCTGGCTTCCACGCTGAAAGTAAGGGGCGCGAACTCGTACGCGGCGTTTACATCGAATAGCGTATAGGAGTCGATAGGCCCTCCGTACACGCCGTCCATCATGGGGAAGGGGCCTCTGTAACTGAGCTTTCCACCCAGGGTCAGGGGCCATTTGGACGGCCGGAACGTAACGCCTCCGCTGAACTTGTGCTTCGGCGCGTTGAGGGGAACGTCGCCGAGGCTTTCCACGTTCTCGAACAGGTTCTGGTTGATGAAGGAGTAGCCGCCCGTGATGTTCCAGGACCGGTTGGGGAAATAGGAAAACCCCATGTCGGCGCCGTAGACCGTGACGTCGCCGAAATTCCGGTAAGTCAACGCCACCGCCGTGGGATCGGAAACCTCCTCCGGCGTGATGGTTCCGAAGGGGATCATCGCGGCGCCGTCCGCGATCTGTTCGATGTATCCGTTGATTTCATCCCCGTGGTCGCCGTTCCCGTTGCCGCCGAGACCCGGTTGGTCGAGCAGAACGATCAGACTGGCAAGCAGCGCGTTCTCGGGGGCGGCCAGATAGTCGTCGATACCCTGTCTCAGTGCGGTTCGGACAGACTCGGCGTCGAGAAACACGGAAGGCGTGAAAATCCACAGAGGCAGGGTATAGTCGGTCATCTGCGTGCGGTAGAAATCGGCTGCCAGGACCAGTTTGTTCTTGATCACACCCTTGTATCCGACCTCGAAGGTCTGCGTTATGGTCGGGCGTATCTTGTCTAAGTCCTGGACGGATGATGCGTCCAGGGGAACGAATTCTTCCGTTTCAGGACTGAGCAGCCCCAGGCTGTTCCTCAGTCCCGAGAGCTGCACAGGGATCACGTTGGTGAACTGCGCGGCCAGCTCCGGCGTTACGATGCCCCCGCTGTCCCGACCCAGTTGCCTGACCATCTCAGCGACGAACAGTTCCCTTGCCGCACCCCACAGCATGTTGTTCGCGACCGGATCATCAAGACGCAGGAAGGTATCCCTCGACAGCCCGGAAACCGTGGCGAAAGGCGACCGGTACATGGGGAGGCCGGCTTCGTCCCGGCGGAATGTGAAGGCGTTGGCCGCGCCGTAGGACCGGATGTCGATGGTGTTGTCGGGTCCCAGGCCCAGGTCGCCGAAAAGCGCGCCGAAACCAAAGGCATCGTTGACGGCCTTCAAGTCCAGCGAGAACGTCGTCACCGTCGGCGTGTTGAACGCCCGGTTATAGGTGAACCTGAAGGTGCTTTCCGGATTGGGCTTGAGTACCAGCGCCGCCCTGGGCGAGAATACAACGTTATCGAGCCTGTTGTGCTCATCCAGGCGGCCGGCCAGCATCAGGCTCACCTCGTCGGTAAACCTGGTCTCGCTCTGCAGGTAGACCCCGTATTCGTTGGTCTGGTCATCGTCCTCGTTGTCGCCGTGAATGGTCCCCTCGGTCCGGGGACGGGTGAGCAGCAGGTCCGCCCCGTAGACGAACTGCTGTCGCTGGCCGATGTCCCTGGTGTGCTGCAACTGCATGACCGTCAGCGACGACTTGTCCACGATGCTTTCATCGGTGCGAAGAAGCCTGGTTTCTCCCGCATCGCTCTTGTTGTAGAAGAACTGGCCGAACCAGCCCTTGTACTGCATGCGGCCCTGGAGATGTGTATACAGCCAGTCTTTGCCCTGTGCCGAGCCCTGTCCCGTCATCTGGATACTGCTGCTTTTGGAGTACCCGGCCGATGTGATGAACGTCAGTTCTTCCGTAGGCCGCAAGTCGAGCCTGATCTCTCCGTACTGGCCTTCGATACCAAAATCCCGCGGCACGATTTCTTCCGGATCGTGGAATTCCCAGTCCCGGGCCTTCAGGTACTTGCCGGAGATCTTGAGTCCGATCTTGTCGTTGACGCTGCTGGCATGGCGGAAGGAGGCCTTGCGCAGGCTGCGTTCTCCCCCGGAAAGGGATACGAAGTTGCCCTCCGACCCGAATGGGGAGCGCGAAATGATGTGCATCACGCCGTTGGAGCTGTTGGGACCGTAAAGCGCAGAACCCGGGCCCCGGACGATCTCGATGCGTTCGATGTCCTCGCTGGTGATGGGAATGACTTGGAAGGAGTTGATACGTAACGACGGGATCCGCGCGATCCGGTTGTCCACCATGGTAAGCAGGAGACCCGATATCGCCTTGTTGAATCCCCGGATCACGGTGCTGGCCTGTACGACGCCCGTCTTCGCGTAATCGACGCCGCTGAGGTCCTTGATGTGTTCGTTGACGGCCAGCGCCTGGGAATCCCTGATGTCCCGCATTTCGATCACTTCGACGGACGCCGGAGCGTCCAGGGCCTTTTCACGCTTGCGGGAGGCCGAGACCACGACCTCCTGGCCCACGAGCACCGAGGCGGCCAGCACGAAATCCCTTGCCGTGCGCGCACCGCCGCGAACCATGACCCCGGACGTGGTAAACGACTCGTAACCCAGGAAAGTAACGGAGACCTCGTACACCCCGGCGGGAAGTCCGTCTACACGGTACATTCCCCTGTCATCGCTCGTCGAGCCCCGCAACCCATCGATCGCGGGACTTTTGACCACGACGGTGGCTCCGAAGAGAAACTCTCCGCTGTCCGATACGATCCTGCCGGCCAGACTGCCCGTCTCCTGCGCCGCCGCCGGGACCGCCGTCATGATCAGGGCCATCAAAAGGCCTGACAGTCGCATCTGAGCGATTCCTTCCTGCATGGATGAGCCGTGAGAAATAAAGGGGCCGGCGCCGACGCGGTATCGGTCTTTATTTCGCGTCGGCGCGGCTAAGCTATTCACACTACCTAATTACTTATAGAATATGAACATATGCGGATTTGTCAAGCGAATTACCGCCTGCCTTGGATCAGAATCGCACCGCAAGACCCGCCATGACCATGCGCCCGATCATCGGCGCTCCGACAAACGCCTGGTACTCGCTGTTGAACAGATTCCCGGCCTCTACGCTAAGGGTGAGATTCGAGAACACGTAGGAGACATTCAAGTCCACAACGGAATGAGACTCCACGTCCCCCGCATACACGCCATCGGCCATCTCGAATGGCCCGCGGTAACGAATGCGGGCGCCGAGGGTGAGCGGCGTGCCCGACGGCTTGAACCCGATCGCCATGGACAACTTGTCACGCGGCGCGTTCAACGGTATGTCATCGAGGCCATCCACGTTCTCAAACAGGTTCGTGTTGATATGGGAATAGCTGCCCGACAGGTTCCACGCGTCGCTGGGATGATAGGAGAACCCGATGTCCGCGCCGTAGTACGAAACTTCCCCGAAGTTGCGGTAAGTCAGCATCACGGCATTGGGGTCCGTAGCCTCTGCCGGGGTCACCGTGCCGAACGGTATCGAAGCCGCCGTACTCGTGAATATCCCTGCCAGTTCGTCCACCGGCGATCCGTTTCCGTTGCCGCCCAGGCCCAGTGCGGGATCGTCGATCGCCGCGGCGATCTGGGCCAACTGCGCGTTCTCCGGAAGGGCCAGTTGCTGCGCGATCCCCGCTCCCAGGGCCGTGCTCAGCGGTCCGGGATCGAGGAAGACATTGGGCGTCACGATATGAATCGAGCTGATGAAATCGTGGATCTTGTTCCGGTAGAAATCCGCGGTCAGCACCAGCTTGTTGCCGATGACGCCTTTGTATCCCACTTCAAACGTCTCGGTAATGGACGGTCTCATCGGGTCGATGTCCCTGACCGCAGACGGATCGACCGGATTGAAGGTACCCGTGCCCGTGTCCAGTATGCCCAGCGAATTCGTGAGCCCCGGCAGGGCGGACGGGATGACGCCCGGGAAAGCGGCGGCCAGTTGCGCCGCCTGCTGGGATGCCAGTTGCCCCGCGTTCTGAGCCGGAATCCCAAGCGAAATCAAATACTGCGTGATGAGGGGGACCGCCAGTCCCTGGAGCTGCGGCGTAAGCTGCGCCAGTACCGCCCCGCGGGCTACGCCCCAGAGGAGATTGGTGCTGGCCGGATCGTTCATGGGGAGATAGGTGTCCACGGGCAGCCCTGCCACGGGAGCGAAAGGCGAACGGTACATGGGCAGGCCGTTGTCTCCACGTCGGAACGAGAACTGCGAGTTGACGCCCTGCGTGCGCAGATCGATGGTGCGGTCCGGTCCCAGGCCCAGGGCGCCGAAATTCCTGCCCAGACCGTATGGATCGGAACTCGCAATCAGATCGAGAAAGTAATGCACCGAACTGGGTGTGCCGAACGCCCGGTTGTACGTCAGCCTGAGCGTACTCTCCGTCGAAGGCTTGATTACCAGGGCCGCGCGGGGTGAGAACACCGGGTCTTCGATCTTGCTGTGCTCGTCCAGCCGGCCGGCCAGCATCAGGCTGACCTGGTCGTTCAGGACCGTTTCGCTTTGAATGTAGAGGCCATACTCATCCAGATTGTCGCGGTCTTCGAATTGACCGTGGGTCGTGTTGCCAGTGTTGGGCCGGGTCAGCAACACGTCCGCGCCATAGGTGAACTGCTGCCGGTCGCCCAGTCCGAAATTATGCTGAAGCTGCATCACGGTCAATCTCGAGGTATCCACGATCGGCTGGTTGGTCCGGAGCAGCTTGGTCTCGCCCGCGTCGTTCATGTTGAGAAAGATCTGGGCGAACCAGCCCTTGTACTGCGTCCGCGCCTGGAAGAACCGGGTGGACCAGTCGACGGCCTGCGCCGCGCCCTGCCCGGTCATCTGAATGGCTTTGATCCGGGAATACCCCGCCGAGCCGATGATGGACAGGTCGTCCGTGGGACGAAGGTCGACTCGTATCTCCCCGAGCAGACGTTCGTTGTCGGCATCCCGGGGACTGACCTCCGCGGGGTCGTTGTATTCCCATTCCCGGGCCTTCGAATACTCGCCCGAAACCTTGAACCCTATCTTTTCGTCGACACTGCTGGCGTGCCGGAAGGTCGCCTTGCGCAGACTGCGCTCCCCGCCGTACACGGCCAACGAGTTGCCTTCCGAACCGATGGGCGAGCGGGTCACGATGTGCATGACCCCGTTGGCGCTGTTGGGACCGTAAAGGGCGGAACCCGGTCCGCGGACGACCTCGATGCGCTGGATGTCCTCGCTCGTGATGGGAATGGCACTGCCCATGTTGAGCCGGAGCGAGGCGATCCGCGCGATCCGGTTGTCCACCATCTGCAGGAGGGACCCGGTAAACGTGCGGTTGAATCCCCGGATCACAGTGGAGCTCTGGGAAACGCCGACCTTGGCCTGGTCCACGCCGCCCAGGTCCTTGATATAGTCGGTTACCGACAGCGACGGCCGGTTCATGATCTCGTCCAGCTCGACCACGGATACGGAAGCCGGCGCGTCGAGCAGCTTCTCCTGTTTACGCGACGCGGAAACCACGACCTGCTGCCCGATCAGCGTCGTAGCCGCAAGGCCGATGTCAAGCCGCGTGGTTTCACCGCCCCGGACCGCCACGGCGGCCATGGTGACCGATTCATAGCCTAGAAAGGAGGCCGTCACGTCATATACGCCAGACGGCAGGCCGTCGACACGAAAGGCCCCCTCGCCGTCGCTCGTCGTTCCGCGCAATTCATCGATCGCGTCACCCCCGATCACGATATTGGCGCCGATCAACGCCATTCCGTCTTCGGCCGCGATCCTGCCGGCCAGGCTGCCGGTCTCCTGGGCCGCCGCCGGCCAAACGCTGAACAGCAAGAGCAGCATCACGCTCGTAGTGCGCATAATGA